>JAUWQU010000577.1 GCA_030610965.1 Phycisphaerae bacterium | reverse complement strand
GGAGGGTTGTGAGGGTAACCCTGGCAGTTCCCTGCTGATCCTGTTGATGTCCTCGGCGATGACGCCGACCTGCCTCAGGAGATCATCCCGCTCCTTGTCATGGACATAGCGGGAGAGGAAGAAGACGGACACCAGCGTGGCCAGGAGCAGGCCGCCGAACACCGCGCCCAGCCAGTAGCTGAGAGCCTGATCCGGATCGCTGACTCGCAGCTTGGCCTGCGAGAATCCGAAAGTCACCTGCGCGGCCACAAACGCAATGACTGGGAGAATCCCCCACCAGGCAAGCATGCCCCGCTGAGGCTGCGGCGCGGGCGGCTGCAACACAGGGGGCGTCGCAGGATGCAGCACGGGAGGATCTGGGGGCATCTCTGTCATGTAATCACAGCTTAACGCCCGTGCGACGATCTGCAACAGTCAAGGCTATGTCTGGGAAAACCTGACTTCTTTCCGGCGTCTCCATTATCCCGGTCTTTCCTGCTTGGCGTTCTCCCTCCTTCGCCAAGGCTACGGAGGGCAAGCTACGTCGGCTTGCCCCCGCCCTCACAGCCCCGCGATTCTGGCGAACTCTTCTTTCAGGGCTGGGTAGAGGCGGCGGTACTCGGTGTAGTGTTTGGCGTAGAGTTTCTTTGCCTTGGCGTTGGGCTTGATTGTCCGGGTGATGGTGATGGCCTTCCTGCATGCCTGGCGGATGTCCTTGAACCGGCCCGTGCCGACCGCCGCCAGAAGGGCAACGCCGTAGGCCGGGCCTTCCTCGGCGTTGATGGTCACGCACTGCGTGCCGTAGATGTCCGCCTGGAGCTGACGCCAAAAGGCGCTGCGGGCGCCGCCGCCGGATAGGCGGATTTGCTTGATGGGCAGGCCGCGCTCGTCGCGGAGGATGTGCACCGTGTCGTTCATGGCGAACGTCGCGCCCTCCATCACCGACCGGATGAGTTCCTTCCGACCCGT
The DNA here is from genome assembly GCA_030610965.1 of Phycisphaerae bacterium. Classification (GTDB taxonomy): domain Bacteria; phylum Planctomycetota; class Phycisphaerae; order SM23-33; family SM23-33; genus JAUWQU01. The sequence goes on along the minus strand of JAUWQU010000577.1, from coordinate 2,651 downwards.
GCCCGAGTGTATGCCGATCCACCCGGCCCGTGCCATCGGGTCGGCGTGGGGGGTACGCTCGCCGGTGAGGTACGGCAGCCAGAACACGCCGTCGCAGCCGGCGGGGGCCCCGGCCGCCTGGGCCGTCAGGAGCTCGTAGGGGTCCTTCCTCAGCCGCTTGGCCTGGGCGACTTCCGCCGCGGCCAGCGTGTTGCGGAACCACTGGAAGCTCCCGCCGGCGGCCAGGACGCAGCCGAACATGCAGTACTCGCCGTCCACGGCCGAGCAGAAGGTGTTGGCCCGGCTGTCGGGGTCCACTACGTACTTCTTGGAGTGCGCGTAGACCACGCCGCTGGTGCCCATGGTGGCGCTGGTAAGCCCATCGACGACGATTCCGTTGCCCACGGCCCCGGCCGGTTGATCGCCGGCGCCGCCGACGACGGGCGTACCCTCGGCGAGTCCGAGCCTGGCCGCCACGGGTTTGCGGAGGCGGCCGCTGATCTGTTGGCTCTCGACCACCGGCGGAAGGATGTCCGCATCGACGCCGCAGAGCGTGAGGATTTTCGGGCTCCATTTGCGTTTGCGCTGGTCGAGCATCAGCGTGCCGGACATATCCGAGACGTCGCCGACGTACTCGCCGGTCAGGCAGAGTCGAACGTAGTCCTTCGGCAGCAGCAGGTGTCGGATTCGGTCGTAGATGCGCGGCTCATTGTCGCGGACCCAGAGCAGCTTGGTCAGTGTGAAGCTGGTCATTGCGGCGTTGCCGACCAGCTTGATAAGCCCCTTCTTGCCGCCGGCGAGGCCTTCGATTTCCGCGGCCTGGGCGGCAGTGCGCTGGTCGTTCCAGATTATCGACGGGCGAAGCGGCTTGCCGGCGTCGTCGGTGATGACAAGCCCGTGCATCTGGCCGCTGAGGCCGATGCCGGCGACCTGCTTTCCGTCGATCTTGGCCTTTTTCACGACGGCACGGACAGTCTTAACAGTCGCGGCCCACCAAAGGACGGGGTCTTGCTCGGTCCATCCCGGCCTGGGCGTGGCGAAGTCGTACTCGGCCGCCGCGGTGGCCAGCACCTTGCCCTCGGCATCCATCAGAAGCGTCTTGGTTCCGGAGGTCCCGACATCGATGCCCAAATAGTAAGCCATGAGGTCGCCTTCCTTTCGATAGTGGCAGAATCGCCCGATTGCGTAAGTCCGGCCGACATTGAACCACGGACATTCAACTCACGCAAGACTTCAGGCCGGGAATGAGCAGCCAGTGAGCGACATTTCTTCCTGGCGGATCATAACACATTATACAACCATCAGTTGATGCGGTATAAGGCTTCAGGCTTCAGGCTACAGGCTTCAGGAGAAGAGGCTACAGGCAACAAGAGAAGAGGCTTCAGGCTACAGGCTTCAGGAGAAGAAACAGTGGCCGGCAGTCGCGAAGCTCCCGCCGTTTTTGCTGCGCCTGAAGCCTGAAGTCTGAAGCCTGAAGCCTTCCTCCTGAAGCCTCTGTCTCGTGCATCGGCCGGGTAAAGCGCAGGCTGCCAAAAAGGAAGGTCGCACACACAGCCAAGGCGTCAAACTCGCGATTTTCGCCCGGTTTGGCATTTTCGACCGCAGATGCGCCTTTTGGCTATACCATTTGTGGCAGTTTACACTTACGTATTGCCCGAAGCCTCGGGATTGGTGCCATTAATCACGCAATTTAAGCGGTTCGGCGCCCTCGGCTCTTGACTGGGCGTTTCCTGGACGATATACTGCTGCCCCTATGGTTACGGCTACTCGCTCAAAGGCTGTCCGGAAGATCACCCGTACGAAGCGTCCGGGGAAGTCCTATGACTCTGCGCTTAAATATCTGTTCTCACAAACGGATTACGAGCAGATGCTTAGGATCCGATATAATCGGGACACCTTCTCTCTGGACCGCATGAAGTCGTTGACAAAGGCCCTGGGCGACCCTCAGTTCAAGTACCGAACGGTCCACGTCGCCGGCACCAAGGGCAAGGGCTCGACGTGTACGATGCTGGCCCACATGCTTCGGTCCTGCGGGTTCAAGGTCGGGCTTTACACCTCGCCGCACATCAACGATGTGCGCGAGCGGATTCAGATCAACGGCGAGATGATCTCCCAGGCCGCGCTTACGCGACTGATCTGCCAGGTAGAGCCGATCATCGAGCCCATGGCGGGCGACAAGCCGACGTTCTTCGAGATTTTCACAGCCATGGCTTTCAGGCATTTCGCCAACGAGCAGGTGGACGTGGCGGTTATCGAAACCGGCCTCGGCGGGCGGCTGGACAGCACCAACGTAATGAAGCCCTCAGTTTGCGGACTGACGAGCATCTCGATGGACCACATGCACCAGCTCGGCGGGACGCTGGCGAAGATCGCGGCCGAGAAGGGCGGCATCCTCAAGGCCAACGTCCCCGCCATCAGCGTCTCGCAGGCCCCCGAGGCCAAGCGGGTGCTCAAGAAGATCGCCAGGGAATCCCGGACCCGCCTGATGTTCACTGGCGACGACATCGAGTTCAGCTATCGCGTCGAGTCCAGCCGAACGGCAGGATGCCACACGCGAATCTGCCTGACGACGCCCCGCAGCCGCTTCGAGCACCTGCCCGTGCCGCTTCTCGGCGAGCACCAGGCCATCAACTGCGGCCTGGCCCTGGCGCTGCTGGACGAGTTGAAGAACC
>JAUWQU010000290.1 GCA_030610965.1 Phycisphaerae bacterium | reverse complement strand
CCGCTCGTCGATGACCACGATGTTGTCTCGGATGACGCGGACGCGGGCGTTGCGGTTGGCCACGCCGTCGAGCACCATGCATCCGGCGATCGAGCCTACGCGGGAGACCTTGAACACCTGCCTGACCTCGGCCCTGCCCAGCGTTTCCTCGCGGATCTCGGGCGTCAGGCCCTCTTCCAGTGCCTTGCGGACGTCGTCGACGATGTCGTAGATGACTCGGTAGACGCGGATATCGACGCCCTTCGCCTCGGCCAACTGGCGGGCGGAGGAGTCGGGCACCGCGTTGAAGCCGATGATCAGCGCTCCAGAGGCGTCAGCCAGCGTCACGTCGCCGGTGGTGACTCCGCCGACGGCGGCGTGGAGGATGTTCACCTTCGCCTCGTCGGTGCTGAGCTTTTCCAGCGATCCGGCCAGGGCCTCGATCGAGCCCTGCACGTCCGCCTTGATTATCAGGGGCACTTCGCTGACCCGCCCCTGCTCGATGCCGCTGAGCAAGGTCTCCAGAGTGGCCTTGGTCCCTGAGGAAAGCTGGCGTGTGCGGCTTCGCTGTCGGCGGTCGCCGGCCGCGGTGCGGGCCTGGTCGAGGTCGGCGACCACGAAGAACTTGTCGCCTGCTTCGGCCACGCTGTCCAGCCCGGCGACTTCCACCGGCGTGCTGGGCCCGGCGGATTCGATCTCATTGCCCTTGTCGTCGACGATCCGTCGCACCCGGCCGTGGCTTTGCCCGGCCAGGACGATGTCGCCTACCTTCAGCGTCCCGTCGCGGATCAGCAGCCTGACAAGTGCGCCTCTGGCGGTGTCCATCTCGGACTCTATGACGTACCCGGTGGCCGGGGCGTCGATCTCGGCCTTGAGCTCCAGCAGTTCGGCTTCGAGGCTGAGCACCTCGACCAGTTCTTCGATGCCTTTGCCGGTCGTGGCGGAGGTTTCCATTACTTCGATGGTTCCGCCCCATTGCCGCGGCTGGAGCTCGCGTTCGGCAAGCTGGGCCATCGCGCGCTGGATGTTCGCGTTGGGCAGGTCCACCTTGTTCAGGGCCACCACGATGGGCACATTGGCGGCCCTGGCGTGATTGATCGCCTCGACGGTCTGCGGCATCACGCCGTCATCGGCGGCCACCACGAGCACGACCACGTCGGTCATGTTGGCGCCGCGGGCCCGCATGGCGGTGAAGGCCTCGTGGCCCGGGGTGTCCAGGAAGACCACGTGCTTGTCGCCGAGGTCGTAGCGGTAGCTGCCGATGTGCTGGGTGATCCCGCCTGCCTCGCCGTCGGCGACGGCGGCGTGGCGGATGTGGTCCAGCAGCGAGGTCTTGCCGTGGTCGACGTGCCCGAGAAAGGTGACGACGGGCGCCCGAGTGACCATCTCGCCGGCCTCGCGGGCTGCCACCTGCGCGACGACCTGCTGCTCGGCCGTTTGCTCGCGGCGGACGTCGAGCTCGATGTCGAAGTCGGCGACGGCCGCCTCGGCCAACTCGACTGTGATGGTCTGGTTGGTTGTCACCAGCGTGCCCATTTCCATGAGCTTGCGGATGATCTCGGCTGCCTTGAGGCCGGTGGCGGCCGAGAGGCTCTTGATGGAGATCGGCTCGTCGATTTCGACCTTGCCGACCTTGACGTTGGGGCGGCTCTGCCCGCCTTTGCGGGCGACGGATGCCCTGTGCCTTCGCAGGCCTCCGCCGGCGGCCGCGGCCAGGCGGGCGGAACGCTCCTGGAGGTCGCGATCTCGCCATTCCTTGAGCTTGTCGCCCCCGCCACCTTCGGCGCTGCGCCCGGTGCCGGCCCGTCGGCGCGGGCTGCGACGCTTGCCCTTCTTCTTATCGTCGCCGACGAAGCTCTTGGTGCCATCGCCCCGGCGAGTAGTATCCTGCGTAGAGCCGCCGACGACGCTGGGCCCGACGCCCATCGGGGTAGGCGACGAGCGACGACGCGGGCGCTCGACGTGGTCCGCGGCTTCAATGCGAACGATCCGCGGGCCCTGGAGCTTGGCCGGGCGGGGGATGAGCTGCGGGCCGGCAGGCATTATCTCAGGCTTCTCGGGCGCCTGCTCTTGCTGCGCTTGGTCGGCCTCGGGCGCCTCAGCTTGCGTTTCGTCGGCCTGTTCGGCCGCCACTTGAGCCGGCGGCTCGGCCTCGGCCTCGGCCTCAACAGCCGGCTCGGGCTCCGGGGCGGCAGGTAGTTCGGCCTCTGCTGCCAGAGGTTCTGCCACAGCCACGGCGGGAGCCTGCTCGGCTTCGGCGGCCTCGGCTTCGGCGGGTTGCTCTGCCTCGACCGTCGCGGGCTCTGCCTCTGCCTCGGCCTCGGTCTCGGGCGCGGCCTCGGGCGCCGCCGGCGCGGCCAGTTCGCTGGGCCGGCGGCTCTTGCGGGCCTCGGCTCGCGCTTTCTTCAGGTCCACGTGCTCGGCCGTCTCGACAGCTGTCTGCGAGTCGTCACCGCTGAACCACTCGCGCAGCGTCGCCTCCAGACCGGCTGAAAGCGTGGCCATGTGGTTCTTGATGTCCAGCCCTTCGGCGCGACACTTCTCGAGCATCGCCTTGCTCTTTACGCCAAGTTCTCTTGCAAGTTCAAAAACGCGTGTTGCCAAGGAAGCCTCCCGGCAATGCAAATATAAGGTGCCACTACCGTCTTCATGCCCAGGCCGAAACGATCGACCGGGCTGCGCGCCCAGCGGACTCAGCCGCCTTATGCACCGGCGGCCTCGTCTTCGGTTCGGGCCTTGGTCTCGGCCTCGGGCGTTTCGGCGGCCGGCGGCGACGTTGCCTCGTCGCCTTGCCCGGCCTCGTCGCCAGTCACGTCATTCTCGTCGGGTTGCTGGCCCTGCGGCTCGGCCGCCGGCGACGTTGCCTCGTCGGTCTGCCCGGCCTCGTCGCCAGTCACGTCATTCTCGCCGGGTTGCTGGCCCTGCGTTTCGTCGGCCGGCGATTCTGCTTTTTCACCGGCGGGCGATTCGGTCTTCTCGCCGCCGGTCGATCCTGCTTTTTCGCCGGCAGGCGAGCGGGATTCGGCTTTCTTGAGCTTCTCGGCCGCCTGCCTGGCCGCGGCTGCCTCCTTGGCGGCCTCGGCGCACCGAACCACGATCAGCCTTGCCAAGGCCCTGTCGAGGCTCAGTTCGTTGACGAGCGGCTCGGGCCCGACCTCTTCGACGTCCAGCACGTTAACCATGCCCATGGCGATAACGCGGTCGACTGTCGTGGAGTCGACCCCCTCGACCTCGCGGAGGCTTTTCTCCAGGAGGTCCAGGCCCGCGTTGAACTCGGCGGGCGTAAGGATGTCGACGTCCCAGTTGGTCAGCCTGGCCGCCAGCCGGACGTTCTGGCCTCGCTTTCCGATAGCCAGCGAAAGCTGGTCCTCGGTGACCACGACCGTGGCCCGGCCAAGCTCGAAGCACAGGGCGATTTCGGCGACCTCCGCCGGCTTGAGGGAATTGCCGATGAGGATTTTCGAAGAGTCGTTCCAGCGGACGATGTCGATTTTCTCGCCGCCCAACTCGTCGACGATGTTCTTGATCCGGCTGCCGCGGATGCCCACGCAGGCGCCGACGGCGTCGACCTTCGCGTCGAGGCTGTTGACGGCCACCTTCGTCCTATAGCCGGCCTCGCGGGCCATCGCCTTGATCTCGATGATCTTCTCGGCCACCTCGGGCACTTCCAGGTCGAACAGGGCACGGATGAAGTCCGGGTGAGTTCGCGACAGGATGATCTTGACGGCGCTGGGTTGCTCGCGGACATCCAGAATCAAGGCGCGGATGCGTTCCTCGGGCATGTGGCTCTCGCCGGGGATCTGCTCGCCCCTGGGCAGGATCGCCTCGGTCCGGCCAAGGTCGACGATCAGCGAGCCGCCTTCCCAACGCGTGGTCCGGCCTGTGACGATCTGTCCGCGACGGTCCAGGTATTCCTCATAGATGCTTCCCCGTTCGGCCTCGCGAATTCGCTGGATCATCACCTGCTTGGCAGTCTGCGCGGCGATCCTGCCGAGGTCGCGAATGCTCATTACCTTGCCGTCTACGGTAGCGGCGATGTCGCCAGTCTTGCGGTCGATATGAACCGTGATGTCTTCGGTGGTGACGTTCTGCTTTCGTATGGCCGAGAGCATGGCGGCCTCGAGGTCCTCCAGGACGACCTCGCGGTCGATGTTCTTATCTCTGGCCAGGCCGTCAACTATACGCAGAAGTTCTTGGTTCATATCTATTCCAGGTTGTCTGGGGGCCCGGCGAATCGGCCCGCCACACAGGCAACAAAAAAAAGTGGGTCGCCTATCCCACTTTCCAAGCCTCAGTCACGTTTTCGTTCGGCGTCGGGGCCCTCCGGGCCCGTAAAAAGGATGCAGATTCCTACGGAGCCCGGCGCGCTTTCCACACACCGAACAAAACGTGCCCCAGCCAGAGCCTTCCGTAGAAGCCTCCCGCTGAGGCCAGTGCCGAATTGGCCTTAAGCCGTGACACCGACTTGGATCCCGGTCAGGAACAACATTGCTTTACGAACTCCTGGCCCGATGGTTCTTGTCGCCATTACTATCCGTACGCACCGGCCCGCCGCGGCAACAATCGCCAACGGCCCGGCCGTGCGCCCTGAACGTAACCTTTTACCAAATAAAACCATACAAACAATGCAGAAACCACCCCCATCCCCGCGTGGCCTCGGGCAAACAAGGCCAAGGCCCCGGGGGCAGGATGGCGCCTGCAACAATTGCTGACTAAGCAAATTAGAGTTTATAGGAACCAGTGAAGCCCCGTCAACAAAAATCCCCCGCACTCACCAGGCGCGGGTGCGGTCGGCTGGCGGTGGCAAGTCGCCGACCCAGCAAAGCACCAAATCTCAAGCACCAAATTTCAGACAAACGACAAACGCCAAAAGCCCAATGATCCAAACAAAGACTTCCCCTCGGCCGTGTCGCTTCGCCGGTGCCGCTGGGGCTCGGGGAAAAACGCCTTTCGCAACCCGGTCCGCCATGCCGAAGGTCCGCTGCGGCGGCGCGGCAGCCGGTAGCCAGCAGCCGGTAGCCGGTTAAGAACCAGTGGCTGGTGGGGGCGTTTCTCCCGCCTTCCCGGGCTACTGGCTACCGGCTCCCGGCTACCCAACCCCAGGCGAAGCACGCGCCTTGCAGGCCGGGCTCGTTGCCGATATACTCCCGGCTTCGCGGGCGTTTAGCTCAGTTGGCTAGAGCGCCTCCCTTACAAGGAGGAAGTCACAGGTTCACGTCCTGTAACGCCCATCACAAAACCCCTGCAAAACAGGGGTTTTTTGATGGGCCGACAAGGCTGACCTTTCGGGGCGGATCAGAGGCCAAGATGGCCGGGCGACCCGAAGCGGGTCGCCCGTTGGGTTTCGTCGACTGTGCAGCGCCGGCTACTTACGCTTGCGGCGACGGATTGCGCAGCCTCCAACCGCCGGCAGGCCCAATGTGGCGGGTTCGGGAATGGAGAACACACCGATCGTGCCGTTCCTGTGCTCAGCGTAAGCTCCCACTTCGGAGGTGCGCCCCGTAGCGAGGTCAAACTCCTGGACTGCGCCGTTTTGCCAATTGACTCATCTCCAGCAAACCGGGGCATGGTCCGAAACAGTCCTCGAGGGCCACCGACAACAGGGAACTTCTTTGCACTTGGCGCATCTAAGCAAGCATGAAAGGAACCCGGCATGAAACAAACCGCCTCGCGAGATCACGCCGCAGGCGCAGCCACTGACTTCCCACGACCGGGGGATCGAGAAACAGGGCCGCGACCTTCATATTTGCCGCCAGTGATGCGCGAGGCCAGTCAACTTGAGAAA
>JAUWQU010000262.1 GCA_030610965.1 Phycisphaerae bacterium | reverse complement strand
CATCGTGGCCGACACGTACCACATGGCTACCGATGGCGAGGGCCCGGGCTCCATTGGCCGGGCCGGCGGGCTGATCGCCCACGTCCACTGCGCCGAAGGCGCCGGGCGCGGCCCGCTGGGCACGACCGGCGAGGACCAACGACCGTACTTCCGCGCCCTCAAGGACGTCGGCTACGACGGCCGGATCAGCATGGAATGCAAATGGAAGGACCTGCCCGCCCAGCTTGCCGGCGGCACTGCCGAGTTGCGAAAGCAGTGGCAGACGGCTTAACGGCGGGTGTGGGCTGCGGCAAACGAGCGAGAAGCGGCGATGGTTGGCCCGGGCGCAAAACCCGACTGCATGCGTATGCTGGACTCCGAGGCCCTGGCGAGAATACATCGCCTTGAGTTGCTCGTTCGCGGCGTGGTCGAGGGGTTCGTGGCCGGGCGGCACAAGAGCCCCTACAAGGGCTTTTCCGTCGAGTTCGCCGAGCACCGCCAGTACGCCCCCGGCGACGACTTGCGCGCCCTGGACTGGCGGGCGTACGGCAAATCCGACCGCTACTACGTCAAGCAGTACACCGAGGAGACGAACCTGCGGGCGACGATCCTGCTGGACGCGTCCGGATCGATGCGGTATCGCGGCAACCTCGCCGCCAAGGCCGACGGGCGGATGCTCAGCAAGTTCGACTACGCCCGGTTTCTGGCGGCTTCGCTGTCGCACCTGATGATCCACCAGCAGGACGCGGTCGGACTGGCGACGTTCGATACGGAGATCCGGCGGCACATCCCGCCGCGCAGCCGGCCCAGCCACCTGCGCGTGCTTCTTGGCGAACTCTGCGACGCCCAGTGCGGCCGGGAGACGGCCATCGCACCTATCCTGCACGACATCGCCGAGCGGTCGCGCCGCCGCGGGCTCATGGTGCTCATCAGCGACCTGCTGGACGACCCCGAGGAAATCCTCAGGGCGCTGCACCACTTCCGCTATCGCAGGCACGAGGTGATTGTCCTGCACGTGATGGCTGAGGAGGAGTTGACGTTTCCGTTCGAGCAGCAAAGCGAGTTTCGCGACATCGAGCGGCCGTCGGGCCGGGCGCAAGTGGACCCGCATGCCATCCGGGCCGAGTACCTCGATCAGGTCCGCCGGCACGTGGCCCGGATCGAGCAGGGCTGCGGGCAGATGAAGGTCGACTACGTCGGGCTGTCTACCCGTTACGACTTCGACGCCGCCCTCAGCCGATACCTGGCACAGCGCAAATGACGTTCCTCAACTGGTCAATACTGCTGGCTTTGTCGGCGTTGGCGATACCGATCGTCATCCACCTGCTCAATCGCAGCAGGGCGAGGGTGGTTGACTGGGGGGCCATGCGATTTCTGACGGCCTCGCTGGCTGCGCGAAGCCGGCGGATAATGGTCGAGGAAGTGCTGTTGCTGGTTCTGCGGTGCATGGTGGTGGCGCTGGCGGTCCTCGCGGCGGCCAGGCCCTTCCTGCCGACTCGCCCCACGCTGATGTTGCTGGTTCTCATCCCGGCCGTGCCGGCGGCGGCGATTTGCGCGGCCATCGGTGCGTCGATGTGGTCTCGCAAGGGCCTTCGTTTGCGGCTGTTGGTTGTGGCGGCGCTGCTGCTGGGGATTCCGGCGGCCTGCGGCGTGTTCGAGCAGTGGTACCAGTCGAGCCGATGGAGCTTCGGGGGCGGGAGCAAGGACGTGGCGATCGTCATCGACGGGTCCATGTCGATGACGCTTTCCGGCGGCGGGGGCGAGACGAACTTCGCCATGGCAGTCCGAGAGGCCCGCGCGGTTGTCAACGATTGCGGCCCGGGCGACGGGATAAGCCTCGTGCTGGCGGGGGCCGCGGGCAGGGCGATCATCGGCAGCCCGACCAGCAACCGCAACGACGTGGTTGCGGCGCTGGACGAGTTGGCGCCTACCGGCGGCTCGATGCGTGCGGCGCAGGGCCTCCAGTTGGCGTCGCAGACGCTCGTCGGCGGGGCCAACCCCGGCAAGAAGATCATCCTCATCACCGACGGCCAGCAGGTCGGCTGGGACGTGCGAAACAAGGCGAGTTGGCGGATGCTCGGCGCGGCGCTCAGCCGGCAGCCCGCGGCGGCCGACGTGATCGTCCGCACGCTGCCCGCGCCGGGTGAACTGGCTAACGTCGCGGTAGCGGGCATAACGCTGGACCGCCGTGTAATCGGCACCGACCGCGATGTCCGCATCGACGTCCAGGTCAACTCGACCGGCACGGCTCCGGTCAGCGACGTGGCGGTGAGTCTGCTCATCGACGGCGCGCCGGCCGGGGCGCAGGGCGGTTAGCAGGTGCCCCCCCGCGCGGGCGCGCGGGCGGGTACGACGGGCGTTGCGCCGGGGCCGCCGGGGGGGGGCGAGGGGCGGGGGTTCGAGAAGGGTTTCGCGCGCCCCGGCGGGCACGTTCTGACGGCCGTGATCGAGGCCCAGGACGACCTTCGGGGCGATAACCGCGCCAGCCGCGTGGTCAGCGTCCGCTCAGCGATGCCCGTGCTGATAATCGACGGCTCGCCGTCGTCGCGCCCGCTGGCGGGCGCTGGGGACTTCATCGCCATCGCCTTGTCTCCCCCGGCGACCGATCGCGGCGAAGCGCTGCTGGCCGCGACGGTGGTCGCGGCGCCCGACATATCGAACCTGACGGACCTGGACGACTACGCGGTGGTGGTCCTTGCGGACGTGCCGCTGCTGGGGGCGTCGCTGGCTGGGAAGCTGGCGGCCTTCGTTACCGGCGGCGGGGGGCTGCTGATCGCCCCGGGCGCCCAGTGCCGGCCGGAGTTCTACCGCGACTGGCGCGACGCGGCCGGCAGGCGGATATCGCCGGCTCGGCTGGGGCAACTGAAGTCCGTCGCCGAATCGCCTGCGCGGCTGTCGCCTGCGACGTTCAGCCATCCGGCGCTGACTCGAATCGCCGAGGACCCGGCCTCCGACGCCGGGCGGGCGACTTTGACGACCTATTGGCAGTTGGCCCTTGAGGGCGGCGACCTCGACGCGGGCGTCGTCGGCCGGCTGGATACGGGCGAGCCGCTGCTGGTGGAGCGAAAGTGCGGAAAGGGCCGGGTGCTGATGTTGGCTGGGCCGCTGGACGTTCGCGCGACCAATCTGCCGACGCTGAACTGCTTCGTGCCGCTGATGCACGAGACGGTCTGCTACCTGGCCGCGCCGGGACTGGCAGAGCCGAACGTTCGCCTCGGCCAGGATGTGACGATCGAGTTGCCCGGTGCCGAAAAGCTCCTGAAGCTGGGCGACAAGCTGGAGGTAGTCCTGCCCAGCGGGGCCAGGCGATCGGCGACCGTAGCGGCGGCCGGCGGGCGCGTGGTGGTCCTGTTCCGCCAGGCCGACGAGCCGGGGCTCTACCGGATGTTGCTGCCGCCGGCAGTGGCCAAGAACTGTGCCGCCATGAGCCCCGATGGCCGGGGCGTACCGTTTGTCGTGCTGGACAGCGGCTCCGAGAGCACCATGGCAATGCTGACCGATGCCGACCTCCAGATCGCCCGCAGGCACGTGCGAAGCGCCTTGGATCGCGAGAGGGCCCGGGCCGGCAAGATGCTGTTCCGCGTCGAGACGACCGGCGAGCTGCTGGCGGCCGTGTCGGGCGGAATCCCGGGACGGGAACTCTGGCGGATGCTGGCCGTCGCACTGGTGGTGGCGCTGCTGGCCGAGATCGCCCTGACGCGATGGATCGCACGGCGACGCCACGTTCCCTCGGCCGGACGCGTCGAGTTCGGCGCCGCCGACGACGTAACGAGCTTCCGCGCCCGCGAGCGGGCGATGCTCGCCCCGCCGGCCGAGGACGCCGCCTGGGCCGGGAAGAGATAACGCAACTATGACAATCGCACAGGCACAACTTCGCTGGGTCTTGCCCGCCGGGATGCCGACGGTGGCCGTGGCGGGAGTCTTCCTGGTGACGCTGACGGCCTGGCTGGGCCTGCGGGCCGTCAGCCGGCGCGTGGCCGGCACCCGGCGGGTGCGGGCGGCGATGTTCCTGCTGCGAGTGGTGGCGGCCTTTGCGTGTCTGCTGGCGGCGATGCAGCTTTCGATGCGATTTGTCCTGTTGACGACCGACTGGCGGCTGTGGCTGATCGCACTTGGGGGGGCTCTTGCGGTCGAGTTGCTGCTGAGCCTCTACGGCCTCGAATGCCGAGCAGTCAGCCGCGCAGCCGGTCTGGCGGCCGGGGGATTGCGAGTGCTGGCTGTGCTGCTGGTCGTAGCCATGCTCTGCCAGCCTGTGTTCAGTTGGGAATTGGTCGAGCAACTCGACCGCTACGTGGCCGTGCTGATCGACACGTCGGCCTCGATGCACGTGCGAGACCCTCAGCGCGACGGGTCCGACAAGCTGCGCCTTGCCGAGGCGCTCTCGCCATCGGCGCCGCGCAGGCCGGTGCGGCTGGAGTACGTCCGGCGGGCGATGGGTCTGCTGCGCGGAAGGCTCGTCGCGGCGGGCGACGACCTGGCCATCCTGGCCGACTTCGACGCCGGCGCCCGTAGCCGGCAGCTCGCGGCCCGACGAAAGGCCCTCCACGACGACCTAACCGGCGCCCGAGAGGATGCCGACCACCTTTTGGCGATGCTCGACGCCGCCCTGACAGGCCCCGTCAAGCTCGACGATGGCACGGCCAGGGGCCTCGGCGACGCCAAGGCCCAATTCGCCGCCGGTGTTGGCAAGAGGCTCGACAAGGCCCTGGCGAGCACAGCGCCGGAAGCGAGCAAGGCACTCGCGCGACAGTACGAGCCGCTGCTGGAGGCGCTTCGCGGCGCGACGGCGGCACTGTCGAAGCTCGCGGCCGAGCTCGAGCCGCTATGCTCGCGATACGACGATATCTTCTACGCCTCGCTGTCGGACGTTCAGCGCCGCACCGTCGAGGCCGCCACTGACCGCACGCGACTGGCCCTGGCGCGGGCGGTGCTCGTGTCCCCTCGCCGGGCCGGGGATGGCGCCCCGGGTGCGAGCCTGCTGGACAAGCTCCAGGCCGGCTACAAGGTCAGGCTGTACGACTTCGCCGAGCGGTGCGCCCCGACGGACGCGGCGTCTGTGTCCGCCGCGGCCGACGTAGCATTGCTGACGACCGGCCCGCCGTCGCTGGAGCCCGCGAGCCCCGCGACCGCCGCCGCCGACGCATCGTACCTCGCCGAGGGCGCCCAGGCCACGGACCTTGCCGGGGCCATCGAGAAGGTCTCCTCGGATGTATCCGGCAAGCAGTTGGCGGGCATAGTCATCCTGACCGACGGCCGGCATAACGGCCCGGCCGCGCCCGAGCCGCTGGCGGCCCGGATGGGCCTTGGCAAGGTGCCGATTTGCTCGGTGGTGATGGCCCCGCGGCGGCCGCCGTGCGACGCGGCCGTGCTGGCCATCGACGCGCCGCAGACAGTCGTCGCCGGCGACAAGCTGCTCATCCAGGCGGAGTTGAAACTCGATGGCCTGGCCGGGCGCGTTGTCGAGGTCGCACTGCTGGACGCCCTGAAGCAGGTGGCCTCGCAGACAGTGCATGTGCCGGCCGGCGCCGCGAGCTACCGGACGCGAGTGCTGTTTTCCGACGAGCCTGCCGGCGAGGCCCTTCACGGCTACACGGTGCGAATCCAGGGGCAAACCGGCGAGGTGTTCGCGGCCAACAACGACCGCCCGCTGACCGTCAGCGTCACAAGCCGGCCCGCGCGGGTGCTGATAATCGACGACCGCCCGCGGTGGGAGTTCCGCTACCTCAAGAACATGTTCGACGACCGCGACCGCAGCGTTAAGCTCCAGTACGTGCTGCTGCATCCCGACAGTATCGCAGGCGGCGAGCCGAGGCCGAAGACGCCCGCCTCCGCCGCCAGGGGCGCCGGGCAGAGCGAGGCGACGGCCCTGCCGGCAAGCGCGGATGAGTGGATGAAGTTCGACGTGATCGTGCTCGGCGACGTCTCGCCGGCAGCGATGAGGCCATGGCAGCTCGACACGCTGAGGCGGTTCGTTACCGACCGCGGCGGCACGCTCGTCGTCATCGCCGGGCCGAACTTCATGCCGCACGCCTACGGACGCACCCCGCTGGTGGAGATACTCCCCGTGCGGCTGAAGCCCGGCTACAAGCCGGTTGACGGCAGCTC
>JAUWQU010000135.1 GCA_030610965.1 Phycisphaerae bacterium | reverse complement strand
GCGTTAGGCGTTCGCCCGCTACCGCGTGGGGAGGACATGGACAACGGATTGCCGCGCGGCGGCCGGCCGGCCGGCCACCATGAATTGGACGGCCGCGTCGGCGGGTGCGGCGGGTGCCTTCGCGCCCTCGTCGGTGTAAACGCTGGCGGTCAGGCGCGGATCAGTGTGGCGCATGAGAGCCTGGGCGGCTCGCGGGCTCCCCTTGTTCGCGGCCAACCTCGTGCTCAGCGGCACCCTCAGGCTATGGAAGTCCACGTAGCGCACGGCTTCGTCCTTGTCGGGTTTTCCCGCCAGGGCCAGGTCGGCACGCAGCTCTTGCTGAAATAGTAAGCTACGTCAAGTGCTTCAGCCTCTGCCGCGGGCCCTCGTGGCACCTAGCCCCTCACGGCTCGCAGAATCCCAACCCTACGACGTGCCTCTTATGTTTCTTAAGGAATCTGGGTAGCCCTCGAAAATCGTGGCGGTCAACCGTTGCCTGCGGCGTTGAGCGCAGTCTCAGTACTGAGGTCCGCCCACACGCGCCATTCCGTGCAACTGCCGGTCGCGTAGGCCTTGATGCCCCGTCCCCTTGTCGAGCATTCGCCTTGCGCGAGTGGTTCGACCTGCGCGGCAAGCATGACGGTGTCGAGATCTCGCGGGCCCGACCAGAACCGGCACGTGGCGCAGTTCTTCCAGTTTCTTGCAGAGAATCTTGCCATGTTCGCAATCCCTCACAGCGAAAGCCTTCCGCAACGTATGGAAATCTCCAACAGGCCACTAAGAATGATCGCCTGAGAACCGCAGCTCCGATAGTCAGCGTACGATATACACGCGCCGCCGACCCCTCGCAGATGAAAGAATCTTGCACTATCCGCACATCCCTTCGCCTGCCGGCTTCTTGCGCCGGCCTCGGCATCAAGACGCTCTTGGCGGACTCCCCTGGTCGGTGAAAGCCCCCACAGTCTGCGTAGGGCAGACGCTCGCGAAGGAAGCCACTGCGAAGACCCCATCTTGGCAAGCCGACGCGTCATAGAGGTCACAGGTTTCAGGGCATTACAGGGGCTTCATTCTCGGCAGCCGCAAGATCGGCCAGTTCGGCCTGTTCCGCACGGCGAAGCGGCCGGTACCAGGTGCCCAGGAGAACGAACCCGGACACGGTGCCGGCTACCAGGCAGATTCCACCATAGAGGAACCAATGCCCGACGAGATAGAACACTGAGAAGTAGAGGCTCATGAACAGGATGCCGCCGAGGACGACGTTGAGGATGATCCGCCGGCCGCTGCGGTCAGGCCCCACCTCGGCAGGCAACTGGCCCACGCGCTCGCGCACCGGCCCCCAGAGTCCTTTGGGGCGAACGCGGCGGTAGAACGTGTCGAGCACGTCGGCCGGCGCGGGGCGGGTCAGCCACGCCACCAGCACGCAGATCACCAGGCTGTTGAGATAAAGCACGGGCGCGTACGTGTACGGGGGCATGTTGATGTTGAACACGTATGACCAGATCAGGGACACCAGGCCCAGAAGCGCCGTACTGAACATGCCCACGGCATAGCTGACGCCGTTCATTCGCCACCAGTACCACCGGAGCACGTTGGGCACCAGCAGGGCCGGCATGAACCCCAACTGCATCCAAACCCAGATGCTGTTGATGGACTGGGCGCAGTAGCCGATGGCCAGCCCCGCCACCAGCAGCCCGCCGGTGGCCAGGTAGCTGATCGAGACCAGGCCCCTTCGCTCCAGCTTAGGGACGAACGGCTGGACCACGTCGCGGACGAAGATCCCGGCCCCGGCGTTGATTGCGCTGGAGAAAGTGCTCATAAAGGCAGCCAGCAGGGCCGCCAGTAGGAGGCCTCGCACGCCGACGGGGATCAGGTGACTGGTCGTGAGCACGTGCGGCAAGAGCATTTCCGCGTCGTCTGGGATGTCAACCATGCCGGTCAGCACAATGAACGTGATGCCCGCCACGAGGAAGAACCGCGGCAGGATGACGAAACCCCATGCCGCGCCCGCCCGCGCGGCGTCTGCCGATGTGCGGGTTGCCAGGAAACGCTGCTCGCCGTACGTGCCGCCGGCCCCACCGGTGCTGTGAAGCAGGCCGTTGAGCATGAACAAGATGCACATGGCCCCGAACGCACTGAAGCCGCTGTCAGCGTAGCCCTGGGGCAAGCCGTCCCACTTCCACACGGGCAGCAGATTCGTGATGAAACCTGCCTGGTGCAGTGCCGTTGGATCGATGATAACCATGGTCGCGATGCCCACAACCAACCCGCACAGGCGCATCAGTACCGCTTGGAGGACGTCGGTCACGATCACGCTCTTGAACCCGCCGATCAGGACGTAAAGGGTCGTCAAGGACATGACCACCGTAGCGCAGATAAAGGACGTGTGGGCTCCGAGATCCCACGGCACGAACGCTGCGGTGAACTTGCCGATGCCAGCCGCTGAGTAGCCCAGGCAGAAGGCGGTGAAGACCACCATCCCGATGGCCGACGCCACCCGGGCCGTGCGCCCGTCAACGCCGTCGCCGAAGCGGACCTTCATCAATTCCGCGGCCGTCATGACGCGCGTTCGCCGAATCCACGGCGCCATATACGTCATCAGGAACGCGACGTTGAATATGGCAAAGCCCGCGAACGCCCAGAAACTCCGCATCCCGAACAGGCCGACCATCGACACCAGCCACATCGTCCCAGCAATGTCGAAGTTGCTCGCCGCTCCAGAAGCCGCCAGCGCCCACCAGGGCAACGTGTTGTCGCCCAGGAAGTAGCTCTTGAGCCCCTTGGCTGAGGATCGGGCGAAGACGAAACCGATGGCCACTGTGGCGACGGCGTACGCGGCCACAACCATCCAGTCAATCCAGAGCATGTCGTCATCCTTGTTGCACTGCCAAGCCGCCCGACAGCGGCCCGGATATCGCCTGAAAGGCCCGTGGTCCGGCACACCTCGGAGCAGATCCTTTGGCCCCGCTTCTTCGACGGGCGCGCTGATATAGGCCGGCTGAAACCTTCAACGGCTTGCCGGTTGGTTTCCGTTGGCGCGTGTACCGGGGTTCGCGAAGACAAAGCCTGCCGGCAGGGCTTTCAACTCGGAAGGCCTGGCCCACTGCGCCATCGACAGGACGATCTTCTCCAGTGGTTCGAACTCGGCCATCCCCGGACCTTGGAACTGGATGTTCAGATCATTGAAGATGCGCCGCCAGTAGTGTTGGATTCGAATGGGATACGTACCCGCCTTGAGCGTTCCCTTGGCCAGAAACTCCTCTCCGCTGCGACGCGCCTCGCAGACCGGCCGTTCGCCGATCTGCAGGGCCGATTGACCGTCCTTCGAGCGGACCTTGAAGGTGTACTCTCCATCGACCGGGATCTTGATCTGCCCGGTCAGCTCAATCGCGTAGGGGTTCCACAGGCCATGCACGCGGACGTCAATGTGGCCGCGCGGCGAAAGGCCTGCGAACATGCTTCGGTTGATCTGCTCGCCCCGGTCTGCCGTCATCAGGCCTGTCACGCCGGCCTGCAGCACCTTGAGCTTCGAGAAGTTCGGCAACTCGCGCCAGATCGGTTGCGGCGAGGGGCCCATCACCCGGAACTTGTACGCAGGCGTGATCCTGCTGAACCGTTCCTGCGTCACGCCGCCAATAGGATGGCCTGATGCGTCGAATAACCGGGCCGACACGGTCATCGTCTCGCTCAGCACGATGGGCTTGTCATAGGCCGGCGAATCGACTGCCGGAAACTCCTCCCACGGTTTGGACAGCTTGTAGCGGATAGTGCCCGGCGCGTCGCTCTTAAGTCTGACGGTCACCTGGTTTTCAAACGCCACGCCATTGGGATCGATTAGCCCCTGGACTTCCATCGTCACCGGCCGAATGATCCGCGTCAACGCGCGATCGACGTTGCCAGCTCTCTCGCGAAGGTCTTCAAAGGCCTTGCCCGCATCGGGGCTCCATAGCCGTTCGCTAAGGGCCGGCACCCGCGGACGAAGCGCGGGCATCACCTCGTTATACCGCTGCTCCCAAAAGCAGATCTGCGCGCCAAGTATCTTGGCATCGGCCGGGATCTCGACGGGCTTGTCGTTGCCCCACCAACTCGACTGATGCGTGTTCCACCCGTAGATCCACTCCGGTAGCGGGGCCCTGCCCTGCGGCGGAACAATATACAGCGGCAGCCAGCAGCAGTTGATCAGACGGTAGCCCTGTTTGATCAGGTTCAGCGGCGAGCCGGCCCACGACATGATCAGCATGTCCTCTTTGGGCACTTTCACGTTGGCCGTGCCCTCGGATGGAAAGCCATTCCACACGATCATCGTGCGCCCGTGCTTCTTGACGATATCGCTCATTCGCACGACAAAATGACAGAACAGTTCGCGTGACTTGCCCGCCTGGGCATCCTTCAGGCCGTGCGCCTTGACGTATGGCAGGTACTCGGGCAGATTCACAAGGCCTGCCGCTCCCACTTCGTCGGCTCCAAGGTGAATGTACGGACTGGATTTGAACGTGTCGCACAGTTCGGCCACCAGCGTATCCAGGGCCTTGTAGGCCTTTTCGCTGGCCATGTTCACAATGCCGGTGCTGCGGCTCTTGCCGGTGGTGGGATCCGTCGTCCCGAATAGCTCAGGATACTTGCCGACCCACGAGCCGCTGTGGCCAGGTATGTCGATTTCCGGAATGATAACGACGCCTCGCTCCTGAGCGTAGCGAACCAGCTCGCCCATTTCCTTTGCACTGTAGCTGCGATTGGGCGTCGCCAGCTTGGACAAGGCCTTGGAAGTGAACGTCATCGATTGATTGTCGCTGAGGTGAAGATGCAGATAGCCGATCTTGTACAACCGTAGCAATTCCACGGTGTCTTTGATCGTGTCCATCGGATGCCACCGCCGCGCAACATCCAGCATGACGCTGCGAAACTCGTTGGCGGGCTCATCCTTAATCTCCATCTTCGCAAGGCTGACGCCCTTGCCGTCGCGGCGCATCGCCTGCAACGACGGCCGAACCCGAGACCGACAGCGTGTACGCCTCGCCTTTGAGGCCCTTGTCCAGAACGAGCAGAATGTCGCCCGTCCTCGCCGCCCCCTCGCCCGTCGCCAACTGCAAGCCCGTCATGCGATGAATATCCTGCACGAGGACGGCCGCCAGCGGCGCCAATGTCTTGTCGGCGGCTACCACGCGGCTCCTTGGCTCCAACGAAAGCAGCCCGGCCTTAACCTCAACAGACTTGGGCCAGGGCACCAGCGACAAAGACGGCTGGGCCGCCTGTAACGCCGCAGCCGCAAACAGAACCAGTCCGATAAGACACGCCATGCGGATGCCCATAGAAGTTTCCTCTCTATCCGATATGTCCCAGATGACTCCTCGCCAACGCCCACAGCCATCGATCTTCAGGATTATACTAACCGTTGGCGTGCCGACAAGGAACTTCACGGCGCCCCAATCCCTTGCGGCGCCCTCCCCGCAGCGTCTGAACCCCTCTCCGCGTGTAGCCATCCGTCCGCGGTTTGGCGCCACGGGCGAGTACGGGAGCATCGCCGTAATCGAACGGTTCATCGCACCAGGAGCAAAGATGGGTTCATAGAACGCTCACGTTGTGTTATCCTGAGGCGGGAAAGGATGCACCCATGGTACGAGCGGACAGCACGACGTGGCGGGCGATGGCCCGCCTGGCAGGCTTGGCGGGAGTTCTTGTGCTTGTGGCGGCTCCGGCCGTCGGGGCGGATAAGCCGACGACGAAAGGCTCATCCCGGCCGGCGGCGACCCAGCCGGTCGCCCCCGCCGCGGCTGCGTGGCGTACCAAGGCCCTGGCCGGCGAGGAGGCCGGGAAGCTGCCGAGCGCCCTGGAGGCTTGGGAGCGTGTCATCGATTCCTGCCCGTCGGCCGCCGAGGAGCGGCGCGTCGAGGCCCGCGCCCACATCGCCCGCCTGCGCCCCAAGGTGCCGCGGAACACCGCCCCGGCCAAGGCCAGGCCCTGGCGGGTGCTCGTCGTCATCTTCCGCCACCTGGAGTTTTCCTGGGCGGACGGTGAGAAGACCTTCGAGGCCAGCAAGACGGTCAGCCCGGCCGACGAGGCCAAGATCCGCCAGTCCGTCGCGTCGTTCGGGCAGCACGTGTTCCACTACAGCAGCGGCATGCTGCGCGTGGAGGCAGGCTTCGCGGTGATCGACCAGCCGTTGCGGAAGTTGGGCGGCAAGGGCAAGGGGCCCTTCGCCCCCGCCCCGCACCTGGTCCGCTGGGCGACGGATCCGTTGATCGCGAAGAAGCAGTACGACACGGTCTTCTGCTACGTGAAGTTCAACGGCGACAAGGGCCCGGCCGTGCCCGCCCAGTTTGTCGCGGCCACCTACGCCAGCCTCCGCGACATGGGCGGGGCGGGCTTTGTCACCGTTCCCTGGCACACCAACTACCCGTTCCCCGGCGAGGCCAACGGCGAGATGGAGATCCACGAGTGGCTGCACCAGGTCGACTGGATGTTCTGCCACGTGCTGGGCCACGCCGATGCGATCGTCCCGAGCCCAGACCAAGGCCGGTACGAAGGCGAGAACCGCCCCGGCGGCGATCCGGAATACGCCCGAAGGAAGGACGAGACTTCCTGGATGCGTTTCTACCAGCACATCATGGAGGACCACATCACCCGGCGGATGTGGTCCCAGGCAACGATGCGGCGGGCGCCGGCCAAGAAGGACGGCCCGCACGGCGCGACCGGGATCGGCGGCAAGACGGGCGGCCCGGCGGGGAACCCGCTGAACAACGGCTAATTTGCGGCCCTCGTTGACACCAATTATGGTTTCGAAACGCGCACGGATTTCAGTATACTCCCGCTTATGCCCCGCCCCGACGTCGTGATGGCACGAAGCACGACGAGCACGTATTGCGAATTCGCCTGTTCACGCCGATGAGCAGAACTCAGTCTTGACTGCCGGGAGCCGAACAATGCCGCGAGCACACTTGTACCTGGCGATGGTCGCTGTCGGAATTCTCCCCTCTCTGGCGGCTGCCGCGGACGGAATCCGCGTGACAAACTACGATGACGGCGAGACGATCCGCTACACCGTGCCGCTGCTTCGGGGGACGATCGACGGGGCCGCCGTCGAGTCGATCACCGCAACCAACGAGTCGTCCGATCGCGGCACGCGACAGATGCGGGGCATGGCCCACAACGGGACCTTCAAGGTCCTGACCGAAATCGTCCCCGGTCGAAACAGGATTGTGCTCAAGGCCGGCAAGTACACCCACGTCCTCAACCTGACGTACAAGCCGCAGACCAACCCCTACAAGGTGCGAGCGTTCTACTTCGTGGGCAAAGAGGGCGACGTCCGCTTCGCCAGCCCGCTGCCTGAGGAACGCTACGACTACAAGGGTAAGCTCGACACGGCCATGAAGCTGATGCAGACGTTCACCGCCGAGGAGATGCGCCGCCACGGCTACGGGCGGAGGACGTTCAACCTGGAACTGGGCCCTGACGGCCAGGTCGTCGCCCACCTGCTGAAGTCGCCGCTGCCGGCCAATGAGTACCGCAAAGACGGGGGCATCAACGGCGTCGCCCTGTTTGGTCAGATTGCCGGCCTGATCGTCAAGCAGTTCCCCGATTCCAAGAGCCGCAACCTCACTGTCGTCGGGCTGAGCCACTTCGACCCGGCCACCAAGAAGGTTTACGCCTCCGCGGCCTTGGGCGGTGGGGCCTACGCCATGTTCGGCGGCACGTCGTTTTTCACGTGGCCCGATTCTCTCGCCGACGTGCAGCGGGCGTTCAGCGACGACAGGATAATCGACACGAGCAAGTTCCTCAGCGACTCCATCGGGCGGAACACGCATTGGGCGACCGCGTCGACCTGCATAGGCCACAGCCTGCACGAGTTGGGGCATGCTCTCGGGCTGCCGCACACCCAACGCGAGCGGCGCCCCATCATGCAGCGTGGCGGGGACCAGTTCAATCGCTACTGGACGCTGGTCGAACCTCCCCATGCCGGCAGGAAGAAGACCTATACCTTCAGCGAGAATGAAGTCGCCCAGTGGTCGCCACCCTCGGCCGCGGCGCTCGCCGGCCACCGCAATCTGGCCCTGGATGAGCGAACCTATGGCGAGCGGAACACCATCGCCATCGATATCGATGAGAAGGCGATGGAATTCGTCGTCCGCAGTGAGGCCGGGGTGGCGTTTGTCGGCATCGAACGGCCGGGAGCGGCAAGGTTCTTCATCCGGTCCGAGCCGGGCGCCACGGCGCCGAAAGAGGTCCGCATTCCCTCCGCGGACGTCGCGCCGGTGGTCAAGACGG
>JAUWQU010000660.1 GCA_030610965.1 Phycisphaerae bacterium | reverse complement strand
CTTTTCCAGCGTCCAGTCGGGGTTCATCACGGGCGTGGCGTGGAGGTTGCCGTCGCCGGCGTGGCCGTAGCAGGGGATGGGCACGTCGAACCGCCGGCTGATCTCGCCGAGGCCCTCGACCATTCGGGGTATGCTTGCGATGGGCACGACAATGTCCTCGAGGCTCTGGTGCGGGCTGATCACCTTGAAAGCCTCTGCGATGTTGCGGCGGACCTTCCATATCCGCTCGCTCGTGGTGAAGTTGTCGGCCACGTACACCTCGACGGCGCCGGCGGCAAGGCACAACTCGCCGATGGCCTCGTACTCGCGCTCGACCTGCCCTGCCGCCGAACCGTCGACGGTTATCAGCAGCATCGCCCCGCACTGCTCATACGGCAGCGCCTCGTGGAGATAGCTGCACGCGGCGTGGACGGACGACTTGTCCATGAACTCGATGGCCGTGGGGATGATGCCGCCGGTGGTCATGATTACCGGCACGGCCGAGATGGCGTCGTCGGCTGTCTTGAACAGCACCAGCAGGTCCACCGACGCCTTCGGTTTCGGCATGAGCTTGATGTATATTTTCGTGAAGATGCCCAGCGTGCCCTCCGAGCCGACCATAAGCCCGATGAGGTTGTAGCCGGTGACGTCCTTGACGAGCTTTCCGCCGAGTTGCACGATCTCGCCGGCGGGCGTCACGACCTCCAGCCCGGTAATGTACCGGCCGGTGACGCCGTACTTGACGGCCTTGCCGCCGCCGGCGTTCTCCGCGACGTTTCCGCCGATGTAGCAGGTCTCCAGGCTCATCGGATAGCCGGCGAAGAACAGGCCCTTGTCGGCGATTACTTCGTTGATCTCATTGGTTACCACGCCCGGCTCGACGACGGCCATCATGTTGGCCTCGTCGATCTCCAGGATTCGGTTCATCCGGTCGCACAGAAGCACGATCCCGCCATGGATCGGCACGGCCCCGCCCGACAGCCCGCTGCCGGCCCCGCGAGGCGTGACGGGGATCATCTCCCTGTTGGCCAGTTTCAGGATCGCGGCGATCTCGGCCGCGGATGCCGGGCGAACGAGCGCCTCGGGCATGTGCGCGTACTGAGACTCGGCAATCTCGTCGTGCGAGTACGCCTCGAGCTTTTCGGGATCGTCGTATACGACGTAACGGTCGCCGACTATCTGGCGCAGTTCGGTGGCGATGGCGGGGGTGAGGGGGTTGTATTGTGTTGATGTCGTCATAATTGAACCCAAAGAATCAAAGCACCAAATAACAAACAAGGACCAAACAGCAAAGGACCAAAACTCAAACAAGAACCAAGTGACGAACAAGCACCAAATAACAAGTAGCAAAACTCAAACAAAAGCCCAAAACCACAAACCAAGGAACAGGCAAGGGCCAAACAGCCTGGAGGTTACTTTTGGCATTTTTCTATGATTGCACTGAGTATCTTCAGAAGTTCAGTCGCTTCTTGCACTAGAGTCGCCCGCTCGGCTGCGAGTTCTGGTGCCTGTTCAACATCTAACAGCCGCAACCAGTAGCGCGTTTCTTTGGCTTCCTTTCGGCTGATTCGCAGGCGGTGGACGAAGTCCTTCTTGCTGATCGCCTCGTTGGCCTCGATGTAGTTGGCGCCGACTGAGCCTGATGACCGTATCAACTGCTTTGCGTCCTCACGGTTGCCTAACGACCGCGGCAACAGCTTGACAAAACATCTGCACCGCCTGGCGAACTCGAAAGCCCTATCCTCAAGGTCGTAAGGCTGATGTCGAGGCGTTTCGCCCATTGTCGCCTTTCCTGAAATACCCACTTGTCACGGTCTTGGAATCCGCGTTTGGACCTTGGTTCTTCTCTTCTTGGTCCTTGTTTGTTCCTTGGTGGTTGTTATTTGGTACTTGCCGCTTTGATCTTCTCTACCAGCACCGGCACGACTTCGAAGAGGTTTCCGACTATGCCCAAGTCGGCTACGCGGAAGATCTGGGCGTCCGGGTCGGAGTTTATGGCGACGACGTTTTCCGACGTCTGCATGCCGGCGAGGTGCTGGATCGTGCCGGAGATGCCGACGGCCAGGTATAGCTTCGGGCTCACGGTCTTGCCGCTGAGGCCCACCTGGTGGGGGTAGCTGAGCCAGCCGCGGTCGACCACGTCCCGGCTGGCGCCGACGGCGGCGTCGAGCGACTCGGCCAGTTCGTCGATCAGCGAGAGGTTCTCACCCTTCTTGATGCCCCGGCCGCACGCCACGACGTTATCGGCGTCCTGCAGGCCATGCTCGGACTCGTCCGGCACGAAGTCCACGCGGCGGATCCGGCTGGCGAGCAGTTCGGGCGGCGCCTTTAGTCGCGTGATCTTGCCGGTGCGGCCCTGCCGGGTCGGGGCCGGCTGGGTCGAGCGCGGGCGGACGGTCGCCATCTGCGGGCGGTGGTTGGGCGTCTTGATCGTCGCGAGAATGTTGCCTCCGATGGCGGGGCGGGTCTGGAGCAGGTTGCCCGTGCCTTCCTCGATGTCCAGCACCGTGCAGTCGGCAGTCAGGCCGGCGGTGGTCTTGATGGCCACGTAGGGCATGAGCGTTCGCCCGGTCGAGGTCGCGCCGGCGATGACGATCTCCGGTCGGTGCTCGGCGATGAGCTTGATCATGCACGCGGCGTACGGCTCGACGAGGAAGTGCTTCAGCTCGGGCGCCTCGGTCGCGATGACGGCATCGGCGCCGCGGTCGATCAGTTCCTGCAGGTCGTCGTCGCTGATTTCATCGCCGAAGATGATGGCCGTCAGTTCAACGTCGCGCTTGGCGGCCAGGTCCGCCCCTCGCGTCAGGAGCTCGTGGCTGATTCGCTGCACTCGCCCGTCGAACTGCTCGGCCAGTATCCAGACACCCTTGTATTCCATGATCGTCCTTTGCGTCCGTTGTTTGCCGTCGGCGAGCCGGCGCCGGCGGCGTGTCAGATGAGCTCGCGTTCCTTGAGGAAGCCCACCAGGGCGTCGGCGGCCTCGTCGATGGACTTCTCGTCATTGGCGGTGAACATCCGGCACTGCCGGGCGACCTTCGGGCGGAAGATCTTCACCACCCGCGTCGGCGAGCCTGCCAGGCCGAGGTATTCGTGCCTGACGGTCATATCAGCCGGGCCGAGGGTCGGCACGTCGAGCTTGCGGGCCTTCTGCTTGCCGCCGAGGGTGGGAAGTCGCGGATCGGCGACTTCCTTGACGACCGTA
>JAUWQU010000524.1 GCA_030610965.1 Phycisphaerae bacterium | reverse complement strand
ACCACGCCGGCCTTTTCGGCCGGGGCGATGAGCTTTTCCAGCGCGGCCCGGCTCATATCGGTCGCGTCGTTCTGCGCCTTGATATAGTCGGCCCACGGCGCGTTGTCGCCCTTTACCACGCGGGTGATCCGGGCGGTCTTGGGGTCGAACTCGTAGTCGTAGTCCCACGGATTGGGGCACTTGCCGCCGGTTCGGCAGGGCACCAGCAGGATCGCGTCGGCGCCGTAGCCGGCCGCGGCCTGGAGGGCTTTTTCGACCGAGGCGATGTCGCCGTCGGCGCCTTTGGGATTGTTGAAGTTCACCCACGCCCGCATGACGCTGTGGATCTTCAGGCCGAACTTCTCGGCGATCTTTCGCCCTGCCATCGCCTTGTCGGGCGTGACGGACCACGCCCTGGTCTCGATGCCCTCGAAGCCGGCCTCGCGGAAAGCCTCGCACTGCTTGGCGTCGATGCCGCCCGCAATATTGGCCTTGAGCAGCTTGGTCTTGAAAACCGGCGCGTCGGCGGCCGTGGCCTTCGGGCCTGGCTTTCCGGCAAAGGCGCGAGCGGCGAAAAGGCCGGCCCCCGCGGCGGCTGAACCCATCATGAACTCTCGTCGTGTCAGGTCATTTCTCACGGTTGGCTCTCCTTGTCTGTCGGAACGGGCACTCGTGTATCATACCATAGCGACCTGTCGGCCTGGCCGCGCGGGGTCGCCGACATCAGTTTACCACGCCGGCCGGCCCGGGCAAAGCTGCTGCTTCCCGCAGTTGCTGCTTTCCGCAGAGCCAGTCTTGACGGGCAGGCCCCTGGCGGGTAGACAGGTCATTGCGAGGTCGAAGGCATGGCAATCATCGGATCAGTAGGGCAGCAAACGCTGCGAAGCCTCGGCGGGTTCGGAGACTTCTGCCGGTTCTGCTGGCAGACCATCGCCTGGGTTCCGCGGGGCACGACCAGTTGGCGGAACCTGCGCCTGCTGCTGCCGCAACTCTACAGCATCGGCACCGAGAGCATTCCGGTAGTTGTGGTAACCGGCACGTTCGTCGGCATGGTCCTGGCCGTGCAGATGATCGCGCAGTTCGCCTCCGTCGGGCTCATCGCCCAGATGGGCACCATCATCAACCTGTCGGTCCTTCGAGAACTCGGACCCGTGCTGACCGGGCTAATGCTGGCCGGCAGGGTCGGCGGGGGCCTGACGGCCGAGTTGGGGACCATGCGCGTGACAGAGCAGATCGACGCCCTTCGCGCAATGGGCAGCGACCCGATACGGGTGCTGGTCGTGCCGCGATTGCTCGCCTGCATGCTGCTGATACCCGTGCTGGTCATGTACGCCGATTTCATGGGCATACTCGGCGGATACGCCATGAGCGTCTATATCTACGGCGTCAACGGGACCGAGTTCTGGCGCGACGCGGTCAGGACCGTCGAGTACTTCGACATCCTCTACGGCCCGATCAAGAGCATATTCTTCGGCGTGGCCATCGGCCTGATCAGTTGCTACAAAGGCTTCCGCTGTGCGGCAGGCGCCGCCGGCGTCGGCAGGGCGTGTACGGAGGCCTTTGTCGCGGCGACCATGGCTGTGCTGGCGATCGACTTCTTCTCCGGCATGCTGCTCAATACGCTCTACGAGTTGTTCTTCGGCCTTAGAGGCCTGTGAAGTACCGGCTGGTGTAGTGATTCAGAATTGATGGGCATCTTGCCGCTCAGCAAGTCCGCTGTGAGAAGCACCAAGCCGCAAGCACCAAATAGCAAACAAGACGCCTCCCTCAGAAGCACACGAAACCGTAGATTACGACGGTTTTTCAACGTAAACAAAGGACTTACATGGCAGAATCTGCATAAAAACGGCTTGTTGGCGACTTCTGAGGGAGGCGTCAAACAAGGGCCAAATGCCAAAAAGCCAGGCTCCAAACGTCCGTGGCCAAAACATGGAGAGAGCGGCATGCGGGCAGAGCATTCATGAACGAAACGCTGGAGCGAGATTGCCTTTCTGCATGTCTGAGTTTTTGTG
Source organism: Phycisphaerae bacterium (assembly GCA_030610965.1). GTDB lineage: Bacteria > Planctomycetota > Phycisphaerae > SM23-33 > SM23-33 > JAUWQU01. The sequence continues at coordinate 1,959 of JAUWQU010000524.1, read as the reverse complement.
TTTGCTATTTGGCGCTTGTTCGGGCTTCTGAACTCATGATGATTCAAAAACTATTCTACGCGCTGCATTAGCGGCCATCCCGGCCAACAGGACCCTACATGAGTAACCCCGCACTTACCTGGCTGGCAAGCTGGGCGCAGAACTGGCGAAAGAGGCATCGCAACCCCACCAGCTTCCTGCTGCACATGCTGGGGATACCCGCCTGCTTCGTGGCCGCGCCGATTCTGCTTGTTTGCCGGCAATGGTTGCTGGCGCTGGTGATGTTTGTCGCCGGCTACGCGCTGCAATTCCTAGGGCATCTCATCGAAGGCAACCGCTCCGGCGAGGAGATGCTCCTGCGGCGGCTTCTCGGGCGGAAGTAACCTCTGGATCCCCACTCGATTCCCCGAAGAAGGCACTCGTCCTGTCCAAAAAGGGCTGCAATTCCGCAGTTCGCGCAACTGTCTTGCAAGCTGACGATTCGGGCAACTTTCAGACAGCAAGAGGCGACCCCAGGGTGCAAAGGCTTATAATATAACTAGTTGCGTAGCGTGCCGATCCCGTGCGGCAAATGCTGAACACGCTAGGCGTGGACATAGATAAAATAGGTCGAAAAAAGTTATATTTTTTGGTTGTCATTTAGGACTATTGCGGTACTATTAGGTCGATAAGACAACAGAGCCCGCTATGGGCTCTTTAAAACGCCCGAAACAGGATAATATGGGTCATAGAACGATTGGTTCTGCCTTTCGCAGCGGTTCCCTGGTGCGAAAGGAATGCGGAAAGGACTCTCATCCATGAAGACTGCACATAAACTCGCCGACAAGAAACTTCACGAAGCCGCCGCCTCGAGCCCTTCGGAGTTGGGCACCCCCAACGGTCTGAGCGAATCAGAGCGACGAACATACGCAAGGATTCCCGTCAAGATCGATCACGTCCCGAGCGACCTGTTCGGCCAGCCTGGCGCGGAGGACAAACTTTTCGGCCCGAAGGCCGACGATATCGAGATCCCGCTGTGGACGTGTTTTCCAGAGGCGGTCGAAGACGTCAAACCCGTCCGCAAGGGAAGGCGAAGCAGGCTAAGCGGCAAGGAAGAGGTGCTGTTGTTCCTGCGTTACAACTACGCCCGCTATCGCCTGGGCGGCCTCCTGGCTGGGCAGTTGAAGCGGGCCACGCTTGGCCGGGCCAAGCAGATGGTCGTCTGGTACGACAGGGCCATGGAGGCCCGGGCCGACCTGGTCCGTGCGAACCTCGCCCTCGTCCTGGCGATGGCCAAGAGGACGCGGATACCCAACGTCGACTTCGGCGAGGTCGTCAGCGAGGGCAACATGGCCCTGCTGCGGGCCGTCGAGAAGTTCGACGCCGAGCGAGGATTCAAGTTCTCCACATACGGCTGCAGGGCGATCCTCAAGAGCTTCAACCGCATGGCCACAAAGACCGGCCAGTATCGCCAGCGATTCCCGGCCGAGTACGACCCGGCCATGGAAAAGAGCGACTACGACACCAAGCGTCACGAGTTCCAGCAGGCCGACACCATCGAGACCGTCCGCGATATACTCGTGGTGAACCGCGCCCAGTTGACGGACATCGAGCGGACGGTGGTGATGGAGCGGTTCGCGATGAACCCCGCCGGACGCCGCATGACCCTCGCCGAAGTCGGCAAGATGGTCGGGCTGACCAACGAGCGGGTTCGGCAGATCCAGGGCTGCGCCCTCGGCAAGTTACGAAAGGCGCTCAGCGAAGAATTCGCCGGCCCGCAGGTCGCATAGCTCCTATGATGATTTGAACAGGCGGCAGCGGCGCAGCAAGCCATTGCTCAAGGCTGGTCATCAAGCGAAAGCGAGGATGACAGCTTCGCAGCCGAGAGAGACAGTTTGGAATACAGCCCTTCGCCTTGATCTTTTCCTCCAAGGCCGCCCGACTCAGAGCACGAGTCGGGCGGCTTTTCGTATTACCCATCTTCCGAGCGGGCAAGCAGTC
>JAUWQU010000681.1 GCA_030610965.1 Phycisphaerae bacterium | reverse complement strand
GGGCCGTGGTCCTCGCCGGTAAGAGCCGCGACTACTTCACGGCGCCGCTGAAGGCCGCCAAGTGCCCGCCGCTGATCCTCACGACCGGATTCATGGCGCCGGAAGCCTACACCCTCGAGGCCGTCATCCGCGCCTGGGCGGCGGGGCGGTCTGCGGACGCAATCCACCTCCGCGCGGCCGAGGCCTACGCCAAGTATCAGAGATGCAGCCTATCGGCCGCGAAGCGGCTGTTCACGAAGCCCGCGCCTTGAAGGGTGTTCGGCGGCGCCGGGCCTGTCAGGCGCCCAGCGCCGATTGCTCGGCCGCGATGCGGTCCAGAAGAGCCGTCCGCGCCGGGTCGTCGCGGTAGCCGTCGGCGCGCTTTCGCCAATGTTCGGCCGCCATCTCCATTGTCTCTTCCAGGCCGAATCGACAGGTGAACTTCCCCGCGACGCGCATGACCTTCGAGTTGTCGAACATCACCGACCACGCCTTGTCGCCCAGCAGCGGCCCGGCCCAGTCAGCCCGGTAGCGCACGAGCGTGTCGGTTGGCACGTGGACGATCCGCGGCGCCTTGCCGACGGCTCTGCCGACGGCGCGGAAGATGTCGTCCCAGGTGAAGGCCTCCATGTGGCGCGTGATGTGAAACGCCTCGCCGATGGCGGCGGGGTTGCCCAGCAGGTTGCAGAAGACCGCCGCGAAGTCGGCGCTGTGCGTGAGCGTCCAGAGGCTCGACCCGTCGCCCTGTACGATGACGGGCTTGTCGTTGAGCATTCGCCAGGCCCAGTCGTCACCGGTTGTTATGCCACCGGGGAACCGCGACCGCAACGTGTGGCTTGGCCGGACTATCGTTACCGCCAGCCGCCCGGATGCGTGCTGGGCCCAAAGATAGCTTTCCATGTCGGCCTTGGCCTGGCTGTAGGGCCAGTACCGGTTGCCCAGCCCAACGTCCTCGGTAATTACGTATCCCTGCGGCGGCTTGCGATAGGCGGACGTGGACGAGATGAACACGTACTGCCCGCACCGGCCGGCGAAAATGTCCGCGTCGGCCCGCGCGCGAGGCAGCTCGAAGGCAAGAAACTGGCAGACGACGTCCCAGTCCTCCCGGCCGAGGGCGGCGTATGCGGCCTGGTCGTTGAGGTCGCCGGTGATCTGCCGAACATTCGGCGGCAACGGCTCGCCGCGCCGGGCTCGGTTGAACACAGCCACCTCCCGGCCGAGCTCGACGTCGCGCAGGGCGCACTGGTATGAAATCTCGCCCGTGCCGCCGATATATAGAACCTTCATGGCTTGCCTCTGAAAGGACTGTCAAAGAAAGATTGCATAAGGACCGATAATCATATATACTACTGGCCAAGAAGAAATACAAAACGTCCGGCATCGGGCTGGGCAATAAGCAGAGTTTGCGGAAAAGAGAATCCTTTGAGTTTTGACAATTTTGGGCTCATAGAGCCACTGTTGAGAGCCGTCCGCGAGGAAGGCTACACCCACCCAACTCCCATCCAGTCAAGTGCGATACCTCCCCTGTTGGAAGGCAAAGACCTCTTGGGCTGTGCGCAGACCGGAACCGGCAAGACCGCCGCGTTCGCCCTGCCGATCCTGCATCGCCTGGAGACAACCGGCATCGCCCGAGAGGGCAAGAGGCCCATCCGCGTACTGGTGGTTACCCCCACGCGGGAGCTTGCGGCCCAGGTCGGCGAGAGCTTTGCCACCTATGGCCGGCACACGCGGCAGAAGCACACGACGATCTTCGGCGGCGTCGGGCAGCGGCCCCAGACGCAGGCGCTCGCCCGCGGCGTGGACGTCCTGGTCGCCACCCCGGGCAGGCTGTTGGACCTCATCGGCCAGCGGCACGTGCATCTCGGGCGCGTGGAGGTGCTCGTGCTCGACGAGGCCGACCGGATGCTCGACATGGGCTTCATCCGCGACATCCGCAGGATCGTCGCCAAGGTGCCCGCCCAGCGGCAGACGCTGCTCTTCTCGGCCACCATGCCGTCGAGCATCATGAACCTTGCCCGTTCGATCCAGACCGACCCCGTCGAGGTCCGCATAGCGCCGGAGACGCTGGCGGCAGAGACCGTGGACCACCTGGTCTACTTCGTCGAGCGCCAGCACAAGCAGGACCTGCTGCACCACCTGCTTGTCGGCGAGGAGATCAGCCGGGCGCTGGTCTTCGCGCGAACCAAGCGCGGGGCCGACCGAGTGGTGCTGCACCTCCAGCACGCCAACATCGCCGCCGAGGTGATGCACTCCGACAGGACGCAGGGAGCCCGCCAGAAGGCGCTGGAAGACTTCAAGAAAGGCCGGGTGCGGGTGCTGGTGGCAAGCGACATCGCGGCCCGCGGCCTGGACGTCGACGATATCTCGCACGTGATTAACTACGACATCCCCGATGAGGCGGAAACGTACGTCCACCGCATCGGCCGGACCGGAAGGGCCGGACAGGCCGGACGAGCGCTGTCGTTCTGCGGGCTCGACGAGCGGAGCAACCTTCGGGCTATCGAGCGGCTGATCAAGCGCCAGCTTCCCGCGGCCGAGGAACACCCGTTCAAGTCCGCCGTGCCCGTAAGGCCCGCCGGCAGCATACCGACCACCAGCTTCCCAAGCTCGTGGCGCAAGCTCGGCCGCGGCCGCGGCGGCGGACGGTCGCTCGGATGGGTCCGCTAGAGAGCCGGGCGATGCGCGCCCGGAAGTTCCAAGCGGCAAGCACCAAATGACAAACAAGGACCAAACAGCAAGCTCCAAATAACAAACGGGGGAAACAACCGCGCGAAGTCTGGGGGGGGGCATGTGGAGGGCGGCCTTGTCGGCTGACCAAGACACCCAAGCCCCGCCTGCCTGCCCCGTGGGTTTGGCTTGGGTCGGATCACCTCGTGGGAGCGGCCTGCCTCAGATTGAGCCCCGAACTGTCTCCCCCAGCCCGTTTGGAATCCGGGTGCCCGGCCCTTGGTTTTCGTCTGAGACTTGGCGTTTGCTGCTTGGTCCTTTCTGCTATTTGGCCCTTGGTTGACGCCTCCCTCAGAAGTCGCCAACAAGCCGTTTTTATGCAGATTCTGCCATGTAAGTCCTTTGTTTACGTTGAAAAACCGTCGTAATCTACGGTTTCGTGTGCTTCTGAGGGAGGC
>JAUWQU010000368.1 GCA_030610965.1 Phycisphaerae bacterium | reverse complement strand
GCGTTCAACTATCGCCATGAAAGCAACCCTCTGAGCGCACGAACAGCGCACTTACAACAACTCGGTTGAAATCCGGGAACAGCACAGACACGGCCAAACGCAGCCGCCTTCCATGGCGATGTGTTGAGCAATCCTTGTCTACGACCACGTCCGTTACATCAACATCAACGACGCTGGAAAGAATCTACTCCCAACTTGCCGACTTGTCAAAACGAAAATCGCACATTCTGTTTCTTCACGCGTTTTGCACCGCGCAAATAGCGCCACGACCGAGTGAAATAAAATAACGATGCGATTTTTCCACCCCCGCAATGTCCGGTGGATAAGCTGTTGGCGCCGTGGGCCGCCATGTTCCGCCCGCCGCAAGGGCGGGCTTGACCAAGTGTGAGTCGCGGCATCGGGCGAAGGCGGTCAGTTGAAGCGCGTCACGGCCGCGGAGGCTGGCGCATTGGAGCGGCCGTTGGCGCCGTTGCCCGCGGACGCCGACTTGCGGAAAAACCTTCGCCCGTTGCCGGCAACCGGCTGGTCTTTGGGAAGAAGGCTTACGGAGTTGTCACCCAGCGCATCGGCCAGGGCCTTGAACAGCTCGCGCGTCGGGCGGACGGACCACGCGCTGTCGGCCGCCACCCATACCGTGACGTCCGGCCGGGCCTGGGCGGAAACCTTCAAGGCGAGGCTACAGCCGCCGTTGTTGCCCTCGACGATTGCTTTGACCTTCGAGAGCAACTCGCCTTCTCCTGTGCCGTCGCGCAGCTCGATGGCCACTTGTCGCGTGAACTTTTCGATGCCGTCGTCCACGCTGAAGACCTCGTTGATGATTATGCTGGGCCTTTCCCTGCGGCGGTCCACCGTGCCGCTGATAAACACCACCGATTCGGGCGTGAGCAGTTCGGCCGTCCGCTCGTAGGTTTCCGAGAACGCCACGGCGTCGCACTTGCCGGTTATGTCCTCGATGGTCAGCATGGCCATCTTCCTGCCGGCCGACTTGCCGGTTTTGGTCACCGTCGGGGGCAGTTCGGATATCATGCAGCCCACGAGCACGGGCGTGCCATCGGCGTACTGGGCCAGCGTGGTCAGGCTGATCTTCTCGGGCCTGGAAAGGTCGCGCAGGCGCACGGCGTGCTCGACCAGCGGATGGCTGGAGACGTAGAAGCCGAGCGTTTCCTTCTCGGCCGTTAGGAGCTGGCTTTCCGACCACGGCTCGACGTCCGGGAATTGCGGTGGGGGAACCTGCCCGCCAGGCAGGCTCTCGGCGCCGAAGAAGCTCAGTTGCCCGCTCTTGCGGTCGGCAGCGGCTGATTGGCCCAGGCGAATCGCCTGGTCCAGCGCCGCGACCATCGCGGCCCGGCTGGCGCCGAGGGCGTCGAACGCGCCGCACTTTATGAGCGCCTCGATAGTCGAACGGTTGGCCGACCGCGAGTCTACGTGCTCGCAGAAGTGGTAAAGGTCGCGGAACTTGCCGACATCCTTGCGGGCGACGAGAATCGCCTCGACCGCCTTTACGCCGACTCCCTTTACGCCCGCCAGGCCGAAGCGGACGGCCTTGCCGTCGACGGTGAAGTCCGAGGCGCACGTGTTGATGTCCGGCGGGGCTATCTTCACGCCCATCCGCTTGGCCTCGTGCATGTACTGCACGACCTTGTCGGTGTCGCTGCACTCGAACGTCAGCAGCGCCGCCAGAAACTCCGCCGGATGGTGCGCCTTGAAGTACGCCGTCTGGTAGGCCACGATCGCGTAACGCGTCGAGTGGGCCTTGTTGAAGCCGTAGCCGGCGAACTTCAGGATAAGCTCGAAGAGCCGCTGGGCCTCGGCCTCGGCAATGCCGTTTTCCCCGGCGCCTACGATGAACTGCGGGCGCTCCGCGGCGATGGTCTTTTCCTTCTTCTTGCTGATGGCCTTGATCAGCGTAAGCGCGCGGTTCAGCGGCAGCTTGCCCAGGCGGTTGAGCACCTGCATGACCTGCTCCTGGTAAGCCATGATGCCGTATGTCTCGGCCAGGATGTCATCCACCAGCTCGTGTACGCTCTCGACGGGCTTCGCGCCGGATTTTCGGGCGACGTACGTCGGGATCAGCTCCATCGGCCCCGGCCGGTACATCGCGTTGGCGGCGATGAGCTGCTCGATCCGGTCCGGCTGCATCTTCATCAGGAAATCTTTCATCCCGCCGGATTCGAACTGGAATATGCCGTCGGTCTCGCCCCTGCGGAACAACTCGAAGACCTCCTGGTCGTCCAGCGGCAGTTTCTCGGGGTCGATGTCCACGCCCGTCGAGGCCCGGACCAGGTCGCGGGCGCGCTGGATCGTCGTCAGCGTCCGCAGGCCGAGGAAGTCCATCTTCATCAGCCCGAGTTTCTCGCACGTGGGGCCGTCCCATTGCGTGATGATGTCGGTGCTGTCGGCCTGCTTGTACAGCGGGACGAGGTCTTCCAGCGGCTCGTCGCAGACGATGACCCCCGCCGCGTGAATGCCCGAGTGACGCGCCAGGCCCTCGAGCTTGCAGGCGAAGCCCCACAGCCGCTTGACCTCCGGCTGGGTGTCGCACATCGCCTTGAGGTCCGGCTCGGCCGCCATCGCCTTGGCCAGCGTGACCTTCGGGCCGTCGGGCAGCTTCTTGCAGATGGCATCGACCTGTGGCAGGGGCATGCCCAGCACGCGCCCGACGTCCCGCACGGCCGCCTTGGCCTTGAGAGTCCCGTAGGTGATGATCTGCGCGACGTGCCCGTAGGTGTCGCGGGTGTACTGAATCGTCGAGCCGCGGCCCTCCTGGCAGATGTCGATGTCGATGTCCGGCGCTTCCTCGCGCTGCGGGTCGGTGAAACGCTCGAAAAGCAGGCCGTAGTCCAGCGGGTCGACGTCCGCGATGCCCAGCGAGTAGCCCAGCAAAGTCGCCACGCCGCTGCCGCGAGGGGCCGCCGGGATGCCGTTGCGCCGTGCGTACTGGACGAAGTCGTTGACGATCAGGAAGTAGCTGCAATAGCCCTTGTCGGCGATGACCTTGAGCTCCCAATCCATCCGCGCGCGGTACTTCTCGGGGATCTCCGCGCTGCCGATCCGCCCGGACAGGCCCTTCCAGGCCAGGTCGCGCAGGTACTCTTCGGGAGTCTGGCCGGTGGTGGGGACGAATCGCGGCAGGTGCTCGGACTCAAAGTCCATCTCCACGTTGCACATCTCGGCGATACGAAGCGTGTTGTCGGCCGCCTCGGGAAAGTAGCGCAGCGCCTCGCGCATCTCGGCGGGGCTCTTGAGGTACAACTCCGGCGAGTACTTCAGTGCCCCGCCGTCGGCGAGAGTCTTGCCCGTAGAGATGGCCGTCAGAACCTCGTGCGCTTGCTTGTCGTCGCGCGTGAGGAAGTGTACGTCGTTGGTGCCGACGATCCCCACGCCCAACTCGCGGGCGATCTTGATGAGGTCCGGGTTGATCTGCTCCTGCTCGGGCATGCCCTGCTGCTGGACCTCGATGAAAAACCGCTCGGGCCCGAAGATCTCCAGGTACTCGCCGGCGATTCGCCTGGCCTTGTCGTACTGGCCGGCCAGCAGGGCCGAGGGAATCTCCCCGCCGAGGCAGGCGGTCGTGCAGATGACACCCTCGCTGAGTTCGGCCAGCAGCTCGCGGTCCACCCGCGGCTTGTAGTAAAACCCCTGTAAATACGACCGGCTGGACAGCCGCATGATGTTCCGCCAGCCGACGTTGTCAGCCGCCAGCAGCAGCAGGTGGTACGACGCCTCCCGCATGTTCATGGACTTGTCGAACCGCGTCGTCGGCGAGATGTACGCCTCGATCCCGAGGATCGGCTTGACGCCGTTGGCCTTGCAAGTGGTGTAAAAGTCCACCGCCCCGAAGAGGTTCCCGTGATCCGTCAGCGCCAGCGACCCCATCCCCAGGCCCTTGGCCGTGCGAACGAGATCGACGATCCGGTTTGCCCCATCCAGCAGCGAATAGTGCGAGTGAACGTGAAGATGAACAAATCCATCCATGGCCGACCTGCCTTCCATTAGCCCTCAGAGCCGCCGAACGCCCCCGCGCCGCCCGGTGCAGCCCACTATAACAACCCCGCCCAACCGGAGCAATCCCGCTCCCGACAGCCGGCCGGCCGGGGCAATCGAAAGGACGCGTATCTCACGCAGGGGCCGCGAAGGCTACGGTTTTGAGCGCAGAGTCTTCTTGCGTTTTCCTATTGACGGATTGCTGGTACACGGATACTATTCGGAAAGTACTTCTGTTAGTATTTTGTTTGGCACCCGTTCCAGGCACCAGAGGTAGAGGAGATGGAGATGGACAACTCACGAATGCGCATCTATTGCGCGGGTCCGCTGTTTAACCAGCCGGAGCGAGAGGAAATGACCCTTCTTGCCACGGCTTTGGAGGACGCCGGGTTTGAGACTTTTCTTCCTCACCGCGACGGCCTGGAACTGACGAAATGCGTAGAAGAGCTTATACGCAATGGTCTGGCGAGGGACCGCGCTAACAGAGTGATGTCGGAGGCCGTGTTTGCTCTGGATGTTTTCCAAGTCCTCCAAAGCTGCGATGTTGTTGTCGCCAACCTTAATGGCCGTGTGCCGGATGAAGGCACTGTCTCTGAGGCAGCCATCGCTTGGTCGCGAGGCAAGCCCGTAGTAGGCTACAAGACGGATAGCCGAACAGCTTTTGGGGGCCAAGACAATCCCCTGGTAGTCGGCCTATTCGATTTTGACCTCTGCGACTCCGCCCCGAAAGTTGTAGCCAAGGTGGAGGCGATAGCTCGATCCGGGATTTGCCCCGAGAATCGAAAAAGCGCACGCGAGGATGAAATCGCTTCAAGACTCCAACTTGGATCCGAGATCTGGCGGGCTCTTCGTGGCAACCGAGGGGTCGAAGGCATTGTGGAGATCCTTTCCGGTCGAGACCCACAAGAAGCGATAACATTGACGGCTTGATGGCAAAAGGGGCGTAGGATAATGGCAGAGCAAGCATGTCCTCGGGAGGGAGTTGAAGAACTGGAGCGAAAAGTTCTTTCTCCACAGGCAACGCTTTCTTCGGA
>JAUWQU010000369.1 GCA_030610965.1 Phycisphaerae bacterium | reverse complement strand
TGCCGGCCGCGCGATTTTGGTGAGTTTTCGGGTGCCGGCCGCGTGATTCTGATGGGTTTTGGGGTGCCGGCCGCGTGATTCTGATGGGTTTGGGGGCCTCGGCGAGCGTGTTTGGCGCGGTTTATGTGGGTGCGCATGTTGTTTTGGATGCGATATTAACGGCTATTGGGGCGTTGCGGCATCGCCGGCGGTGGGATGCGGAATGCCGGCTGCGCACCGGATGTGCCGTTTTGGGCGGCAGAGAAGCGCAAGCGAGCAGGCTATGGGGTGCCGACCACGGGTTGGTTGGCGGCGGCTTGCATGGCCGGGACGCCCCCGCAGGTCGCGGGCAAGCCCGAATGGCCGCTGGCGGTGATGCCGGTGCGGCTTTGGGGCTGCGCACGGCCGGAGGGACGGCGCCTAGTCGCGGCGCCGAGAAATGGTTAGCGTAGCCATTTCACCTTCGCTACATTGCCCTGATGCGTATAGTCGTCACCGGACAAGTAGGGCTGGACAAGAAGAGCTTCCTCCAGCAGGCCGCGCGGATAGCCGCCGACCGCGGCCATGACGTGAAGCTCTGCCACGTCGGCGACATGATGTACGCCGAGGCGCCGGACGTCGCGCCGGGACGGATACTGGACCTGCCGCTTTCGCGCCTCCAGAGCCTCAGGCGGAGCGTCTTCAAGGACGTCCTGGCCGCATGCCGCGAGTCGAACAACGTCATCGTGAACACCCACGCCACGTTTCGGTGGCGGCACGGGCTGTTTTACGCGTTCGACTACGACCAGATGAAGGCCCTCGACGCCGACCTGTACGTAACGCTCGTGGACAACGTCGACCGCGTCCACTACCGCCTCGCGCGCGACGGCTACGCCGACCACACGCTCAAGGACCTCATGGTCTGGCGCGAGGAGGAAATACTCGCCACCGAGTTGCTCAGCCAGATCGTCGGCAGGCACGGCCAGTTCTACATAATCGCTCGCGGCGCTGACGACCTGGCGCCCGAGGGCTCGCCGGCAGAGGCGCTGGCACGGCTGCTCGACCACCCCCAGTCGCGCAAGGCATACCTGAGCTTCCCGATGTCACACGTTAACGGCTCGGGCGCGATCCTGGCTGAAATCGAGAGCTTCCGCCGGGCCATGAAGAGGCCCTTTGTGTGCTTCGACCCAGCAGACGTCGAGGAAAAGGACCTCTGCTCCCTCGCCCTTCAAGCCGTCGAGGCCGGGCAGCGCACCATCGAAGTCGGCCCGCCCGGCCGGAAGGTCGCAATGGTGGCCTCGGAAGTGGTCGGCATCATCCCGGACATCGACGGGCAGATCTACGCCCGCGACTTCAAGCTCATCGACCAGGCGGACATGATAATCTCCCTGATCCCCGAGCTCGAAGGAGGCCGGCCGGGGCTCTCCAGCGGCGTCGAACGCGAACTCCAGCATGCCCACGAGGCCACCCGAGAGGTGTTCGTCATATGGAGGCCGAGGGTCGCGCCCTCCCCGTTCGTGAGCGAAACCGCCACCCGCATCTTCCACTCCATAGACGAAGCCGTGAAGTTCTTCCACGAAGCCCACATGATCGCCCCGCCGCCGGGCGGCCTGTTCCGCTGATGCCTGTAGCCTCCTACCTACTGCCTATTACCTTCCTTTTCCCTCCCCCGCTTGATAATCCTCCCCCGGGGGCGCTATAGCGGTATAGGAACGGGAGAAGAGGTTTTCGTCGATGTTGTCGTTGACCAAGAAAGCCGGATACGGGCTTACCGCGATGGCGCACCTGGCCCGCCGGCCCGGGCAGCGCGTCAGTGCGCGCGAGATCGCCCGGGAAAACCGCATGCCGGTGTCGCTGGTGATGAACGTCATGAAGCGGCTGTGCGCGGCCGGGTATGTCGAATCCGTCCGCGGCGCGGGAGGCGGATATTCCCTTGCTCGCAGGCCTGAAGACATAATACTCGGTCCGCTGCTGGACGAGACTGAGGGCACTGTCCGCGACAGCCGCTGCAAGCGGGAGGACCATGGCCTGGAGCCCCGGCCGCACGGCAAGGCGTGCCCGGACGCCGACACGTGTCCGCACGGCAATCCGGTACACCGGATACACCGCAAGCTGAGAGATTTCTTGCAGAACGTCTCTCTTGCGGACATCATGGGTAGCCGAGGCAATATGTCCCGCCTGGCCTCCGTTGGCACGGGGGCGGACGACGAATCGAAGGAAACCAACGATGACGCCTAAGCTGCCGCTTTATTTTGATTATAACGCCACCACCCCCGTCGACGAGCGGGTGCTGGAGGCGATGCTGCCCTTCTTCGGCGAGGACTTCGGCAACCCATCAAGCCGAAGCCATGCCTTCGGCTGGAAGGCCGAGGCCGCCGTCGAGGTCGCCCGCCAGCAGGTGGCCGAACTTATCGGCGCGACGCCGCAAGAGATCACCTGGACGGCCGGCGCCACCGAGAGCAATAACCTCGCGATCAAGGGCGCCTGCGAGATGTACCGCGACAAGGGCCGGCACATAATCACTTGCAGCACCGAGCATCGTGCCGTGCTCGACCCGTGCGCCGCGCTGGCCAAGGCGGGCTGGCAAGTGACACACCTGCCGGTCGACGAGGCGGGTCGCGTCGATCCAGCCAAGGTCGAGGCCGCCATTACCGACCAGACCGTCCTGATCTCCATAATGGCGGCCAACAACGAAACTGGCACGCTCCACCCTCTGGCCGAGATCGGTCGGATAGCCAAGCAAGCCGGCGTGCTGCTGCACACCGACGCCACCCAGGCGGCCGGGAAGATTCCCCTGGCCGTCGAATCGCTGGGCGTGGCCCTGCTGAGCCTGTCAGCCCACAAACTTTACGGCCCCAAGGGCGTCGGTTGCCTTTACGTGCGGCGCCGCTCGCCGCGTGTCCGACTGGCCAAGCAGATGCACGGAGGCAGCCACGAACGAGGCTTGCGCAGCGGCACCCTCAACGTGCCGGGAATCGTCGGCCTGGGCGCCGCGGCAGAGATCGCCGGCAACGAGTTGACTGACGACGCCGAGCGCCTCGTGGCGCTTCGGGACCGGCTGGACGAGGGCGTCCGCAGCCAACTGCCCGAGGTGCAGCTCAACGGGCATCCGACCGAGCGGCTGTGCAACACGGCGAATCTCTCGTTCGCCTATGTCGAGGGCGAGGCGCTGATGATGAAGCTCAGCAGCCTGGCCGTATCGTCCGGCTCGGCCTGCATGAGCGCATCCCGCGAGCCCAGCCACGTCCTGAAGGCCATGGGCGTGCCGGACGCTCTGGCCAACGCGGCCATTCGCTTCAGCCTGGGCCGGCCCACCACAGTCGAGGAGATAGACTTCGCCATCGGCGCGATCGTCCAGGCCGTGCGGGAACTTCGCGCAATCAGCCCGCTTTACGAACTGGCACGTGAGGGAATCGACCCGACGCGGCTACAATAAAGAGTGGAAAGATCGCCGGGCCTGCAAGGGCCGACCCGGCTAAACTGAGAGTATGGAACCGAACCAAAGCCCGGAGTTTGTGAAGCACTTCAGCCACCCGAGGAACGTCGGGTCGCTGGACCGCCGAAGCCGGCGAGTGGGCACCGCCACGGTCACCGTCGCCGACTGCGGCGACGTGATGAGGCTCCAGATAGAGGTCGACTGCCAGGGCCGCATCGCACGGGCAATGTTCAAGACCTTCGGTTGCTCGGCCGCCATCGCGGCTGGCTCGCTGACGACGGAATGGCTTCGCGGCCGAAGTGTCGACCAGGCCGAGGGGTTCAGCGGCGATTACATAACCGAGCGTCTGGCCCTGACGCCGGAAAAGCAGCACAGCTCGCGCCTGGCCGAGGACGCCGTTCGAGCGGCCATCGCCGATTGGAAACGCAGACGCTGCCGCCAAGGCCAACCGGCGTCGTAAGGCCGAGCGGGAATCGCCGCGGCCGCAAGCAAAGGAGCCTTACATGTCCGTCGAGATCAAGTGGCTGGGCCACGCGAGTTTCCGGATCGCCGGCGCCGAGGCGGTGGCGTACATCGACCCGTGGAAGCTGGATTCGGCGCCGCACGATGCCGATATCGTCGTGGTATCCCACAGCCATTACGACCACTTCTCGCCCGATGACATCGAGAAGGTCGCCAAGGACGACACCGCGATCATCGCCCCCGGCGACGTCGTGGCCAGCCTGCGGACCGCCAGCGCCGTCACGCCCGGCGACAACATGACCATCAAAGGCGTGACCGTCGAGGCCGTCGCTGCCTACAACGTAGGCAAGGCCTACCACCCCCGCGGCAACCAGTGGATCGGCGTCGTGCTGACCATCGACTCCAAACGCGTGTACTACGCCGGCGACACCGACTTCATCCCGGAAATGGAGGAGCTTCAGGAAGTGGACGTCGCCCTGCTGCCCGTAGGCGGAACCTACACCCTCAACGCAGCTGAGGCCGCCCGCGCCTGCAAGGCCATAGGCTGCAAGTCAGCCGTGCCGTACCACTGGGGCGACATCGTCGGTTCGGCCTCCGACGCCGAGCAATTCGTCACCGAAACCGACTGCCAAGGCAAGCTCCTGCACCCCGGACAGGCGATGACTGTCTAGCAAGGCCGATTCAAGTCGGTGGCATGCTCCCGGCCGGTTCGGGTATCTGTGGTGCCATGCTTCCGCGGCCGTTTGCGGAAGCATGTTCCATCGACGCTTGTGGGTCCACTGTGGTCTTGCCATACCAAGATCGCACTTGGAGCATGCTTCCGGCAAAAGCGCCCGGAAGCATGGCACCACTTCCAAGGATTTTCGGACCATGCCACCAGCCCTTCTGGCCTGAGACTCGCTGAGTCTAACTAATCGCCTCAATAACGCAGCGCCGATTCAGCGATCCAGAGCCTTGATCGGAAACAGCTTCGACGGCTCGTGTTGCTCGGCCATGATCCGCTCCATCTTCTTGACGATCTCGGGATGGTCGGCGGCGACGTTCTTCGATTCGCTGATGTCGTCGTCGAGGTTGTACAGTTCGGTGTTGATCTCGCCTTTGCCCAGCTTTTGCCGGACGGCTTTCCACGCACCCGACCACACTGCCTGCTGGCCACCGTAA
>JAUWQU010000201.1 GCA_030610965.1 Phycisphaerae bacterium | reverse complement strand
CCACGGCCGCGTCGATGCCTTCGGCGGCGAGGCCGTCTTTCAGGCCTTCGGCGGCGTCGGCGGGGATCCAGCCCTGGACGGCGTAGAGTTCGCCCTCGGCCAGGCCGCCGCGCTCGGCGACTATGAACTCGCCCTCAGTGGTCAGGCGGTCCATTTCCGCCTGCATTCCGCCTGCAAAGTGGGCCAACTTGGCCAGGCGATGCTCGTCGGTGGTGATGGCCTTGTCGATCTCGGCCGCGTCGCTGCGAAGGTCGTGACGGTCGCGCTGCGGAAGTTCGACCGGCTCGGCCGAGTCCGGGAGCTTCGCCTCGCCGTCGCGCTGCACGACGCCAACGAGCACGCCCCGGCCGAAGCGGGCAGCCACGACCTGCGCGAAGTCGGCCTCGATCGCCGGCACGTCGCCCTCGGGCAGGCTGTGGAAGCTTATTTGCAGGCCGGCCTCGCGAAGCGCGGCGAACTGGTCGAGCCGCACGTCGCCCCAGATTTCGACTTGGCCGATCTGTCGGTGCAGGTTGGCAAGGCGGTTTCTCCGCTCGGCGGCGACGCGGTGAATCTGCTGGGCCTCCTCGGCGGCCTGGATCGTCGTGATGTCGGCTGGTTTCGTCCCGGCCGGCTCGACATCGGCCAGTAGCTGCTGAGCCCTGCGCAGGCGGTCGATGGCGGCGACGGTTTCCTCATGCGCTACGGCCTTGGCTGCATTCACGGGCGCCAGATGCACAACACCGAGTGTTCGCAGAGCCTCCAGGAGCTTGGTTCGCTCTTGGCGCCGGGCCACAACGTATGTCTTGAGCATCCTGGCGATCATGTGCCTTCCGCTCCCTCTTCCGCCTTGGGCTGTGCATCTTGGTCGAGGCGGTCGAAATCGGTCGACCTCTCGGCGATCTTGGCCTTGGCGATCTTGCCGCGCCCGACCGCGGCGGTCATCTCGTCGCCGAGCTTGATGCGGATGACCCGGATGATCTCCCGGCCCTCGGGGAGCTTGACCTTCTCGAAGCGGTTCACGCGCGGGATAATCTTGGTCAGTTCGCGGTTCAGCAGGCGGGACTGTTCGTCGATGACGTCCCGCTCGGCCGAGCGGCGGTTGATTTCCTTGAGGTCCGCAATGGCGCTGTCCACCCAGGCCGGCGTGGCGAACAGGCTGTAGTCCGGCTCGGGGAAGGTGGCGTCCTCGTATACGGGAATGCTGACGCCGGCTATGTTCGTCCGCGTCGTGACGACCTCCATGGGCTTGGCTAGGGCCTGGACGTCCACTCCGGCAACGTCCGCCATGACGGGCCTGTACGGGTCGAGCTGCCCCATGGCCTGCTCGATGGCCGCGACAAGCTTCGCCAGCTTGGCCTTTACGTCGCGGATGGTCATCTGCAACTGCTGCTGCTTGAGCTTCAGCATCGGCAGATACCGTCCGAAACGCTGCAGCATGTCTCGCTGCCGCTTAAGCTCCGGTCGGGTTAAACGGATCTTCTTAGCCATGGTCTTTCTGTCTTATCGTTGACCGGGGGGCTTCGATTGCGGATTGCGGATTGCGGATTGCGGATTGCGGATTTCCTCGTCCGAGCCGCTTGGGGTTTCTCGCGCCGCCGCGGGCGGTGTTGATCGAGGCGACGATGATCGACAGGATTTCGTTGGCCTCGGTCATCAGGGCGGCGAGCTTGGGTTTGGTCATGATTCCAGCTTCGATCAGGACGTCCATCCAGTAGATGCTCTCGTCGGCTTCTTCCTCGACAATACCCAGCTTCGCGATAAACTCCGCCGGTGAGCGGCTGCGGCAGGCGGCGCGGTAGTTGGCGCCGACGCTCGTGCCGGCCCGGAGCAACTGCCCGCCTACATGACGCGCCTCGAAAGTGCGCGGAAGCGATGCGGCCGCGCGAATAACACGCAGCGCAAACTTCTTCGTACGCTCCTTCATCTCTTCAGGCGTCATATCCACTTGTCCCCTCAAGAACATGAAAACGTTCTTGAGCGTAAATCCGCAATCCGCAATCCGCAATCCGCAATAAAAAGCTTCGCATACGGCATCACGGCTTGCCCAACATGGTTGCTCCGCTATGCCGCGTCTTCGGTCGCCAGTTCCTTTGGCCAATGCGCTTCGATGATGCTTCGACGGATGCCGATCTCGGCCGGCTCGAAACAATCGGCGAGGATTTCCCAGCATCGGTCGAGGGCCTCGAAGAGCGGGATGTTCACTGAGAGGTCCATGATCTGCTTTTCGAACCGCTCGCCGTATTTCAGCAGGCGGTCGTCCCATTCGGACATCTCGAAGCCCATGTCGCGTTTTTCGCGGCTTTCGCGGCACTGGGCGTAGAGTTGGATGCACGAGTCCATGATCGCGCGGTGGTCGTCGCGGGTCTTGCCGTTTACCTGCTGCTTGAGCCTGCTGAGCGAGCCGAACGGCTCGATTCGCCCGTTGCGGAGATAGAATTGGCCCTCGGTGATGTAGCCGGTGTTGTCGGGGACGGGGTGCGTCACGTCGTCGCCGGGCATGGTTACGCAGGCCAGCGTGGTCATCGACCCGGCCCCGTCGAAGTCGACCGCCTTCTCGTACCGCCTGGCCATCTGCGTGTACAGGTCGCCGGGATAGCCGCGGTTGGAGGGGATCTGCTCCATGATGATGGCGATTTCCTTCAGCGCGTCGGCGAAGGCCGTCATGTCGGTCAGAAGCACCAGGACCTTCTTGCCCTGGAGGGCGAACTGCTCGCCGACGGCCAGGCACAGGTCGGGCACGATCAGGGCCTCGACGACCGGGTCGGCGGCGGTGTGGACGAACATTATGCTGCGTCCGAGTACGCCGCCTTCCTCGAAGGCGGTGCGGAACTTGAGGTAGTCATCGTGCCGCAGGCCCATGCCCCCGAGGATGATGACGTCGGCCTTGGCCTGAAGGCCCACGCGGGCCAGCAACTCGTTGTACGGCTCGCCGGCCACCGAGAAGATCGGCAGCTTCTGGCTTTCGACCAGCGAGTTGAAAATGTCGATCATCGGGATGCCGGTGTGGACCATCTGGTCCGGCATTCGCCGGCGAATCGGATTGACTGCCGGCCCGCCGATGTTGATCATCTCGGCCTCGACTTGCGGCCGATCGTCGCGAGGCCGGCCGGAGCCGTCGAACACCCGCCCCAGCAGTTGATCGCTGAACGGCACCTGCATAGGCCGGGCGAGGAAGCGCACCCTGTCGCCAGTCGAGACGCCCTCCGTGCCGGAGAATACCTGGAGGCTGACCTGGTCGCTTTCGAGGTGGATGACCTGTGCCAGCGAGGAGCCTTTTTCGCCGCTGAGGATGGCCAACTCGTCGTAGCCGATCCCCGAGGCCGTCACCGTCACGACGTTGCCGGCGATTCGCGTTATGTGATCGTAATATTTGCGCATGGTCTCTTTCCGTGGCTTCCTGTCACTCGGGAAGCCAGTTCCGAATACGGAATTTCAAACGCCCATGAATGCCAAGAATGCTCAATGCCATGAATGCCAGAAGGCGACGGCCATAGTGCCTAGGCTTGGTGGCCGGAGGCATTGCTTTCAGGCCGCTGCTTGCTTGAGGTCCGGAAGCAGGCACGGAATATCTTGTGCAATTCATCTGCCTCTCGCCACAGCTCTCTGGCGTCTTCTTTCATTTCCGGCACAGCCGTGGCTGTGATTCGCAGCCAATACTTGGTCTCGTTTGCTTCCTTCCTGCAATAGCCGATTTTGTTACGGAAATCTTTTCTGGATACTGAATCGTCAGCCTCTCGGTTGTTTGCTCCGACGCTTGTGCCGGCTTTGACCAGTTGCGTTATGATCGGTGTCGTCACCGGCGTTCGCGGCATTCTTCCGGCAAAGGCCACGATCCGCGCAGCGAATCGCGTCGTCCGTTCCGCCAAGTCATATTGCCGATTCTGTTTCCCTTCGCCTTGTGCCGTTTCTTCGCCGCTGTTGTCTTCCATCGTTCGAACCCCCAACCATAACTACTCTGCTAAGCGGTCTGCATTAACCTCTTTGTGTTGGGCATGTGCCGTCTCTGGCATTCATCATTCAGCATTCGCCGTCCGTGGCATTCCTGGCATTCATCATTTGGCATTTGCCGTCCATGGCATTTCTGGCATTCATCATTCCTGGCATTGAGCATTAAACATTCGCCGCTTCAGCGGCGCTGTGCTTTTCCATGAAGCCTTCGATGTCTCCAAGAATGCGTTTGTACTCGTCGCTGTCTTGCGCGGCGAAGTTCCAGTTGCGGAACAGGTCGGAGACTTCCACCATTGCTCGGCGGGCATTGTCCTTGGTGGCGAACTCGAAGGGCGTTTCGCAGACCCCCAGCACGCGGTCGAAGACGAACTTCTGCCGATCCGCGGGCGTTGCGGCATCCACCTTGTCGAAGGCGTTCTGCTGGAGGTAGACGCTGTCGAAGAAGTCGGCCTTCAGCGCTGTGGTGAAGTCCTCGATGCTCGTACCCTCCTCGCCGACGACGGTCATCATCTGCTGGACTTCATTGCCTCGCCGCAGCAGTTGGCGAAGGCGGGCTACCTTTTCCGGCTCTATAATGCCCTTGTACTTGGTCCATGACTCCAGCGGGTCGATTGCGGGATAACGCCGCGCGTCCGAACGCGCGCGGCTCAGGCCGTGGAACGCGCCGACAACCTTTAGCGTGCCCTGCGTGACCGGTTCCTCGAAGTTTCCGCCGGCGGGGCTTACCGTGCCGCCGATGGTCAGCGAGCCGATCTCGCCGCTGTGCAACTCGAGCTGCCCCGCGCGCTCGTAGAAGCCGGCGATGCGGCTTTCAAGGTAGGCCGGGAACGCCTCATCGCCGGGGATCTCCTCGAGTCTGCCGGAAATCTCGCGCATCGCCTGGGCCCATCGGCTGGTCGAGTCCGCCAGCAGAAGGACATTCAGGCCCATCTGCCGGTAGTACTCTCCGAGCGTCGCGGCCGTGTATACCGAGGCCTCACGGGCCGCCACGGGCATGGCCGAGGTGTTGCAGATGATGATAGTCCGCTCCATCAGGGGCTTGCCGGTCCGCGGGTCGGTAAGTGTGGGGAACTCGCGGATGGTCTCGACGACCTCGCCGGCCCGCTCGCCACATGCGGCGATGATAACCACGTCGACTTCCGCGTACCGGCTGGTGAGTTGCTGGAGGACGGTTTTGCCGGCCCCGAACGGCCCGGGTATGCAGTACGTCCCGCCGCGGACGATTGGGAACATCGTGTCGATGATGCGAACCTGCGTCACAAGGGGGTCGGTGGGCATCAGCCGGCGGCGGGCGACGCTTAGCGGTACCTTTACCGGCCAGTCCTGCTGCATGGTGACGCTGCGCTTCTCGCCGCTGTCGTTGATGATCGTGGCGATTTCCTGATCGACGGTGTACTCGCCGGCCGGGGAAAGGCTCTCCAGCCGCCACGATTCGCGCAGGCCAAACGGCGCCATGATCTGGTGCGCGAAGATGCCTTCCGGCACGGTGCCGAGCTGCTGGCCGGGGCGGACGGACTGGCCGACCTCGGCCGTCGGGGTGAACTGCCACTTGCGGTCGAGCGGCAGGCCGGGCAGGTATTGGCCGGGCTCCAGGAAGAAGCCGACCTTCTCGGCAAGCTGCGGCAGGGGGTTCTGCAGGCCGTCGAAAATCTGCCCGAGCAGCCCCGGCCCCAGCGTGACCGACAGCAGGGCCTTCTGGAACTCGACGGGGTCGCCGACCTTCAGGCCGCGGGTTTCCTCGAAGACCTGCAGGTCCGTCAGGCGCCCGCGGATCCGGATCACCTCGCATAGCAGCCGGGCGCCGTCGCTGCGGCAGCAGTAACCGACGGAGTTCTTGACCACCTGCCCGGGGGCCTCGGCAATCACCATGTTTCCGTAGACGGCAACGATTCTTCCGGTCACGGCTGTTCCTCTCGCATATCAGGTTCGTCGGCCGATCAGCCCTGGGCAGGCTTGGAGGCCTGCTGGTGCTGGGCTGCGGCAATGCGTTTCCATCTGTGCAGTATCACCAGTCTCGCGGCGTAGGCGGCCAGTTCGTCGTCTTTGAAGGTGAACCACCCGCCGTGCTCGTCGATCCAGGCCCACCTCGCGGCGTCCAGGGCTCGCAGGCCCGCCAGCGGGTTTGGCGCGGCGGACCACTCGCCAAGGACGGTCCTGTACTCGTCTTCGTCGTAGCCCAGTTCGGGCGTCACAAGGTAGCGTGCGGCATCGAGGCCGAGGGCCTTGGCGCGGGCGGAGGCAAGGGCGTTGCGAAGCCCCACCTCGTAGCGGACCCACTCGGCCAGCATGTTGCTGCCGCGGGCAACCTTCGCGGCGTGGGCGAAGTACATCGCCCATACGCGGTCGATGCCCAATTGTGCCTGGCCGGCGGAGTCGCCTTCGCCGTCCTCGCCAACGAGGACGTTCGGCAGGGGGGCCTCGTCGCGGACCTGCTCGGCTGACAGGACGATCGGCTCGGCCTGCTCGGCGGGGATCTCGCCGGCCAGCACGGCCTGGCGGAGTTGGAGGTCATCTGAAAGGAATATCACCGGCGCCAGTTCATACGGCCCGGCGGCGGGGGCGAGCATTTCCAGCATCGCCTGCGGCGCCAGCGGCGGATTGGAACCCAATTCACCCAGTCCCGGCAGGGCCGTCAGGAGGTAGTAGTTCTGACCCAGCATGGGGTTTCAGCCTTCCTTGGCCTGCTCGCCGGTCATGGCCTTGGCGAGCACTTTGCGGAGGTCCGGCCCGACGAGGTCCACAAGTGTGGCCACGACGCTGTCGCGGGTGACCTCCACCGTAGAGCCGCTGCAAGTATACTCGAAACCGGCATCGGCGAGGGTGCCCTTGAGGTCGATCGACGGGCGGACCTTGTCGACCGTTTCCTGTCCTATCTCGGACAGGGCCCAGCTTACGAGCTTTTCGCGCATGGGTGCGGGCACGTTGATCTTCAGCGTCTGCTTGCAGTCGAAGTCGCTGCGGATGTAGAGCATTACGACCTCG
>JAUWQU010000093.1 GCA_030610965.1 Phycisphaerae bacterium | reverse complement strand
CGGCCGGCGTAGGTTCGGCCTGGGGGTCGATCAGCGGCACGATAAGCTTGTCACCCGCGGCGAGGCGGCTCAGGTCGCAGCCGGGGTTCAGCGTCGCCAGCAGCTTCCGCGAGCAGTGGTATCGCTCGGCCACCAGTTGGTCCAGCGACGGGTACGGCAGGCGGGACAGTTTGCTCTTTTTCACCCACCCGGCCGGCACGGGCCCGACATTGCGCACGTCGTCGGTCGTAATGGTGTGGTACGTCGCCGCCCTGGCCGGGTCGGCGCTGAGGAGCTTCGCCGTGGCGGCGTCGAGTTGGCCGGTTACGGGTAGTCGGCGGACGCGTTGGAACTCCCGCGTGGCCAGTTGGGTCTTCGGGCCAATCTTCCCGTCGATGATGCCCGGCGAGAAGCAGACTCTGTCCAGCGCGATCTGCCAGGCCAGGCGTTGGGCGAGGGGCATTTCCTCGGCCGCGGGCGCGGCGCCGGCGACGGCGGCGGCGAGCATCGTGCAGAACAGGGCCGCCCGCCACGCGGCCTGAATACGCGCGAGAGGTTTGGGATTCATGGGACGGTCTTTCGTAAGCCCTCGGCCAGGCGGCGCATGGCGGCGAAGTTGAGGGTCCGTCGCGAAGGCGTTTGCCGGACCGGCGGCGCGCCTTTCACCATTTATCGAACATCGGCCGGGCGGGCGATTAGACTTGAACCTTTCCGTTTGGCGGGGCTTTTGGGCGGGCTTGGCAAAGTTGGCCATTGGCGGGTATGATGCTCGGGCTATGAGATTGCCAACCGTCGCCATTGTGGGCCGACCTAATGTCGGCAAGAGCAGCGTGCTGAACCGTCTGGTCGGCCAGCGTATTTCGATCGTGGACCCGACGCCGGGGGTCACTCGCGACCGCATCAGCGTGCCGTGCCCGATCGGCGAGGGGTACGTGGAGTTGGTGGACACCGGCGGGATCGGGATCGTCGACCACGACGACCTGACCGATCACGTCGAGGACCAGATCGCCTACGGCCTGGCCGAGGCGAACCTGCTGATCTTTCTGGTCGACGCGCGCGAAGGCGTGACACCGCTGGACCGTCACGTGGCCGAGCGGCTGCGGCGGCTTGCCGTGCCTGTGATACTGGTGGCCAACAAGATCGACGAGTTCGACATGACGGCCGAGACGGCCGAGTTCAACTCGCTGGGCTTCGGCGAGCCGATCGCCGTTTCCGCCCATCACGGTTTGGGCATGGACCGGCTGACGGAGCAAATCGCCCGCGTGCTCGGCGAGCTGCCGGAGAGCCCGCCGGAAGCGGCGCTGATGAAGCTGGCGATCGTGGGCAAGCGTAACGCGGGCAAGAGCACGTTCATCAACACCTTGGCCGGCGAGAAGCGCGTTATCGTCTCCGAGACGCCCGGCACGACGCGCGACAGCGTGGACGTGACCGTCGAGATCGACAGCCGCAAGTTCATGCTCATCGACACCGCCGGCGTCCGCAAGCGGCGGCGGATCGTCCAGAATGACATCGAGTTCTACAGCTACCACCGGGCGCTCCGCAGCATCCGCCGGGCCGACGTTGTCGCGCTGATGATCGACGCGTCCGTGCCGGTCAGCAAGGTCGACAAGGACCTCTCCCGCGACATCGTCGACGAGTTCAAGCCAGTTCTGCTGGTCGTGAACAAGTGGGACCTGGCCCGCAACAAGGCCGCGGGCGAGGACTACGCGGATTACTTCGCCAAGGTCCTCCCGGAGCTTTCGTACGCCCCGATCTGCCTGACCAGCGCGACGACGGGCGTGAACGTCCACCAGACCATCCGCCTGGCCGAGCAGCTCTACGACCAGTCCCGCATCCGCGTGACAACGGCAAAACTCAACACCGTCGTCGCCGAGATAACCGCCAAACGCGGGCCGAGCCACAAGTCAGGCACCAGGCCGCCCAAGATCCTCTACGTCTCGCAGATCACGACGTGCCCGCCGACGATCGTCTGCTTCGTCAACGACGTTCGCAGCTTCGACCGCGGCTACCAGCGATTCCTGGTAAACCAGCTCCGCCTGCACCTGCCTTACGCCGAGGTGCCCATCCGAGTGCTGTTCCGCTCGCGCCGCGACCGCGACGGCGTCCGCGCCGTCGAACTGCCGCGCCGGGCCAGGCTTTCAGACACCCCGCCGCGCGACGAGGACGCCGAACCGACAATCCCAAGCGAAAGTGAAAGTGAAAGAGCCCCCGCCCCCGCCCGAGCCAAACCCAGCAAGGCCCCGCGCGCCCCGCGAAAGCCCGCACCGACCGGCAAGGCCAAACCCGGCGGCTCCGCAGGCAAGGGCAAACCCCCGACGGCCGGCAAGGCCAAGCCAGGCGGCTTCGCCGGCAAGGTCAAACCAGCCAGCTCCACGAGAAAAGGAAAACCCTCGACGGCCGGCGGCGCGAAACCCAAGGGCCGACGCGGATCGCCAAAACCCGGCAAACCAAGCGGGCCACGAAAGCCCGGCGGACCGAAACGAGGCGGGGCCAAAGGCGGAAAGGGTCCCGGACCCAGGAGTCCGCGAAAGGGACGATAGCAGGGCCGCCGCGCCGCACGCCCACTGGTGTTGGTTTGGGGCGTCGTGTTGACTTGCCACAGGCCCCGCCGCAAGCCAAGCGGACGCCTGTCAAGTCCTGGCTTCCGGTTGTCACTTGCAGGGGACAGGCACCGCCAAACAGCCGGCGGAGCCAGTCCCCGTTTTCGCGGCCTGCCAAACGCCGGCTGATGAGGCCCCCAGAGGCCGAATCGGCCGGTAACGCTCCCCCTACTACCTATTACCTACGACCCATTACCTTCCTCTCCACTACGCGTAGCTGTGCTTGCCGGACAGGATGAAGTTCACGACGATCCAGTTGAACATCATCGCGGCGAAGCCGAGGATGCAGATCAGGGCGGTGACCAGGCCGCGCCAGCGGGTGGGGGTCAGGAAGCGGATGTGAAGCAGGGCCACGTAGACCATGGCTGTGATGAGGGCCCAGCTTTCCTTGGGGTCCCAGCCCCACCATCGACCCCAGGCGAAGTCGCCCCAGTAGGCCCCGAGTATCGTCCCGGCCACGACGGACCAGCAGGCGATCTGGGCGACGATCAGGTTGCAGCGGTCGATGACCGACAGGACGGACATCTCGCCGCCCCGCCTCAGGTCCGGCGGGCTGCTTCGTTTGTCGGTTTTAGCGATCAAGGCCGTGATGGGATACCCGACAAGATACACGACCGAAAGCACGAACGTCATGCCGACCAGCGCGTGGCCGATGATTATCACGCTGACGTGAATGGCCATCACCGGCGATGCCAGGATGCCGTGCTGAGCCCGGATGTCGCCGGACATCTGCTCGGGAAAAATGAGTCCGGCCAGCAGGGCGACGGTGGCGTAGAACGCTGCCGCGAGGGCAAAGAAGTTCTGCCGCCAGATCATCTCCATGATCAGCGCGATGACCGCGCCCAGCAGGGCCGAGCCGATGACGGCCTCGAACTGGTTCATTATCGGAGGCAGGTACCAAGCCCGGCCGCTGAGTATCCACCGGACGACGAAGCCCGCCAGGAGGATCAGCGTGGACAGCGAGAATACGCCGATTCCGAGCCGTCTCGCCCAGCCGCCGGTCGCCGCGGCCGCGACGATCAGCAGCAGCAGCGACGCGGCAAAGCCGATCCGCAGAACCGTGAACTGCCACGTGCGGTTGTACAGCCTCTCCAGCGAGCGGACGGTCGCGGACGGGTAGCTCGCGCGGTCGCCCACGGCCTGCGGCAGCAGCGTTTCCAGGCGGGCGATGGCCTTGTTGACTGCGACCGCGTCGCGGGCGAGCCACGCCTGGCGAAGGGCCCGCCACTGGCCGGCAGGGGTTTCGGCGGGAGCGGGCGCGGTAGTCGCGGCCGAGGCGCCGAAGACGTCCTCGGCCGTCATCCAATCGTCGGCGGCGCCAGGCGCGAGCCGCATGACGCCTTCGCCCAGGAAGCTGGAGTAGCGGGCGCTGAGCCGGTCGATTGGGACGCGGAATTCCTTCCGCTCCGAAAGCTCCGCCAGCGAGTCGCGAAGGCTGCCCAGGGCGGCGGCGCGGACGTAGTCTTTCCTATCCGCCCGGCCAGCGCGGAACAGCAGCATCCACGCCTGGTCGTCCAGCAACCCAGCCGGGGCGATGCGGTGCGTGCGTTTGAACTGCTCGACGCGCCCGGCCGGAAGGCGGCTGGCCAGGTACGCCCGCATGTTCCTCTCGCGAATGTAGATAACCGGCTTGTCCACGTAGGCGCCGGCTCTGAAGTAGAGTTCGATATACGCCGCCGCCGCGCCGATTCCGTCGATGCTGTCGTCGCCGTAGGCCTGGTCGAGCTGTTCGGCGGCGACGGTATCGAGGATGGCGATTCGTCCGCGATGCTGCGAGCCGAGCAGGCCGAGCCCGGACGAGTCCACCTTCGTCAGGAAGCCCATGGTGTTGGCGTCGAAGACGTCGCCGCCTGGCGGCCCGGCCGCGACCGCGAAGGGGCTCGCCGAGGCCAGCGCGATCAGACATGCCAGAATTGCCGCGCGCCGCGTCATGCCCTCGCCCTCCGTCGCATCAGCAGCGGCTTGACGTAGAACGCATACGGGAAGCCCAGGCAGATGAGCACGCAACCCAGCCAGATGATCGGCAGGCCCGGGCGAGATGCGGCACCGAAGAGTATCTGCGTGGGCTCGGCAGCCCCGGCCGGGACCCACGAGCCCTGGCTGAACTGAAAGCCGCCCACGGTCACGGGGTTGTTGAGGCTGAGGATTTCATCGCTCGTCCGGGCGCCCGCGGTCACGGCCACCTTGCAGACATAGTCCTTCGGAATGCCCGAGGCGGGGTATGTCTCGTACTTGGCGGACTTGACCTCGATCGTCGCCGGCAGCGCGACCCGCTCGCGGCTGAAGTTCAGCCAGACGGCCCGGTTGCCCGGCAGGTCGATCATCTGCGGCTGGCCGAAATCCTCGTACGCACCGAACGGCACGAACGTCTCGCGCCGCCAGTCGCCGGAGCGGATTTCGAGTTTCACCGCGGGCCCGGCCGGCATTTCATCCGCCATGGGGGCGTGGGCCTGGTGAATCGAGTGGTCATGCGGGGCAGCAAGCTCGTGGACCTCCGCGGCGTGGTCGAAGAAGGCCCGCGGCTCGATGCGAACCTTCCGCCCCGCCAGCGGAACGTCGATGGCCTTGCCGACCTGAAGCCTGGCGTGCCACCGCGAGCCGTCCGGGCGGATGACTGCGATCGTAGGCTCGATCCGGCTGCCCGTGAGAACCAGGGCCAGGTCGTGCCCCATGCCGGGCGACTCGTTGGCGTCGGTGGGTGTTACGATATTCTCCAGGCCCTCCGGCGTGATTCCTGATCGGTACGTCAGGATGTAGTCCCCGACGCCGACGTGCTCATGGCCGGGCAGCGAAGGCGAGAGCAGGACCGTCCCGGCCGCATCGCCGTCGGTCACCGACAGCTCGACGGCTGGGATTATGTTGGGCGAAATATTGGCCCATCGCCTGGTTGTGCGAGCGCTTGGCAAAAATTGCGTCGCGCGGATCGTCACGCCTTCGGGCGTACCGGGAATAGTCACGTCGAGGCCTTGCGGGTCGCCGCGAGGGATCAGCCCGGCCAGCGGGTGCTGGAGGGGTCGGCCGTTGGGGTCGGAGGCGTCGTGGACGTAGACTGCGAAGCTGCGGTCGAGGTACACGTATTTAACCGGCGTCCAGCCTTCGCGGGAGCGTAACGTGAGGCTGTCACCGGACTGGCTGAATCCGGCGTACCAGACGGCGCCGACGCCGAGGGCGAGAAGCCCGACGTGGCTGCACCAGGCGCCGGCGTTTCGCAGGCGCAAGGGCACCGCGACGACAGTAGCGACGATCATGGCCGCGAAGAACACCGCGATCATCGCCAGAAAAGGCGGATACCGAAAGAGCTCTTTCTGGACGGAATCGTCTGGGGCAAAGAGGCTGACGCCCAGCGCGGCCGCCAGCCAGTGCGGCGAGGCGGAGGCAAGCATGAGATACATCGCGATCGCCGCCATCGCGCCCATGCCGGTCCAACTGCTGACCTTACGCAGCATGCGGGTATTCGAGGCGGGGCTTGTCGGCGTATCGTTCATGGCAGTGGGCGATCAGCGGGTAGCAAAAGGCCCTGACGCCTGAGGGACGCCAGGGCCCTGATGAATGTCACACTCTTGCGGGCAGCGGTTACCGTCCGCCCGAGGTCAGGAAGCGGTCCGGGGGAACGATCCAGAGCTCGACGCGGCGGTTGGCGACGTTGCCCTTGTTGCCAGGCGCGTTGGGCGCTACCGGATGGTACTCGCCGAAGCCGAGCGCGCCGATCCGCTTGGGCGCGATCCCGGCGGCGGTCATGACCTTCTGGACGGCCACGGCGCGGTGGACGGAAAGGTACCAGTTGTCTGGATGGTGCTGGCGGGTTTCGGGCTTGCCTATCGGGATATCGTCGGTATGGCCCGCGATGTAGATGTTAAACTTCACGGCCTCGGCGCCGTTGAGGATCTGGGCGAACTGCCGCAGGGCATCGCCGCTGGTCCGCTTGATGTCCACGCTGCCGGGCTGGAACGTCAGGTCGCTCTTGAGCTTGACCATGCCGTACTCGGGCAGGTACTCGAGCAACTCGGGGTTGTTCCTGGCGAACTCTCGCAGGGCCTTATCCAGCGCGGCCGGCAGGACGATGTTGCCGATGGGCTGGACCTCCGTGCTGGCGGCGGCCTTTTGGTACTTGGCGTAGAGGTCCTTGAAATCATTGTTGAGCTTGTCGTGGGCGACCTGCAACTGGGTCAGGGCGGCGTCTCGGGCGGCGATAACGCCGTCGCGGCTCTTGAGCGCCTCCTGGAGCGCCTGGTTCTCCATCCGCACCTCTCGCAGGGCGCCCTGCGTAGTGACCAGTTGCTGGTTGGCGCGCCGCGACGCGGCAAGGGCTTCCTTGTACTGCTGGTCGGAAACGCAACCGGTCGCCATCAGAAGAGAGCCCACCACCGACAGCATCAGGGGCATGGCAAGATAGCTTCTCATTTGGATATTCCTTTGGTTATCGCTGCCCCGTCCCAGAGCGAGGGCAGATTTCATAACTCGGCCGGCGGCCGATTGTCGCGACTCAGGCGCCCATCTGCCTCATGGCCTGCTGCCGGGCGACCGAGGCCTTGCCGGCCAGAAAGCCCAGCACGGCCCCGATGACAGCCACCAGCACCGACACGCCCAGCACAATGAAGATGTTCTTCTTTATCGAAGCCAGGTAGCTCGGCGGCGTCGAGCTAAAGCTGCTCATCGCCGCGACGCCCAGCAGCGCCGCGATCACGGCCGCGCCGACGATGATGCCGCCGTAGAGGCCCGAGCTGGCGTCGATCGCCTCGACGTACGTGGGCATGACCATCGTCTGCTCGACGGGCGAGATGGCCACCGGAGTGGCCATGCTGCCCGACGCCGTGCCCGCGACCTGGGCAGTCGGCATGGGCGCCACGCCTTCGATGTCTATGTTATCCAACACCTCTGCACCGAGGCTGGTGTCGTCGCTTTCGCGGGTGAGGTCCAGCAGGCCCGCGCCGCTGCCGACGCCCTCGAGGTTGATCTGGTCCTCGATGCTCGAGGCGATCTGCGTCTTGGCCATAGGATCGGCCGTCTCGATCTCCAGATCCTCGGAGTCGAAAATGCTGATGCCTTCGGCACTGATGACCGTGTCTTCCTTGGGCTTTACTTCACTGGCCTCGGCCTCGGCGAGGCTCACGGCGTCGCCGTCGGGCGACAGCGGGATTTCCTCCTCCCCGCCGCCAGCCAACTCATCGACCTGGTCGACGCGGAACATTTTCTTCATCCCGTCCGGGAAGACCCTAAGCTTATCGTCGCGAACGTACCCGGCCAGTTCGTCCTGGGATATGCCCAGGCGCTCGGCTGCTTCCTCTTCCGTGTAGTACATCTTCTTGCCCATCGTGCCAACTCCTGGCGTCTTGCGGCGCCTGCTCGGGTCTGTGGGGACCTGTCATTTGGCCTCGCCCAACCGCAGCTGCTGCTGAACAAGCTGCTGTATCTCGCGCGGCGAGGGTTCGGTGTTGTACTCGTCAAGCTGGACATCGAAACCGTAATTGCGAACAGCCATCAGCCGAAGCGTACGCGTCTTAGGCTGGTACTGATATACCGCCATTGTACCGCGCTTGGGGTCCAGTAGATATACCCCGTAGTTGTCAGCCGTGATCTGCGCCGAAACCGCGATCACGCCGCCACCGGCCCCAGCCACTGCCACCGACGGATCGGCCAGCGCCGCATCCGCGCCATTGCCGACCTCGATCAGAAGGCACGTGGCTATCACACTTAACAGTATGACGATCAGCCACTTGCCCGCGCCGATGGGGCTCGGCGATCCCGGCGTGATGCTCGCTTTATCCATAACTTTCCACGATACGAGACGATATACGCCCAGCGTCCAACGTGAAACGATTATAGATTCCCCCTCCGCCCATGCAAGCGATTTTTCGCGCCGCTATTTTTCCCGCCCGCCGCCACGACCCACGACTTCCGCCGGGCGGTGCAACAACTTGCCGAGGCCCCGGGCCGTAGCATGGGCGCCCAGCCCATGAGCCGCGGGGCCGTCCCGGCCCTGTCATCGGACCCCCACGGCCAGGATGGCCCTGCTACTCACGGGCAAGATGCCCGTCCTACGAAGGAGAAACCATGAGCCAGAACGATTCCACGATTGACCGCGTGCTGCTGTGGATGGTCAGCGGCCTGGCTGGCGAGAAACACCTCCGTGAACTCGTGGCCGACCGCTTCTCTCCTGGCCAGGCGGGAAAGCTCGCCCTCCGACTCGTCCGGCGTAGCCTTAGCGAAGCCGGAAGCCTTGGCGAAGGAGGGGCCATCATCCTCCTGTGCGGCTGCACCGACGTAAACCAGTGCCACCGCAAACTCCTGGCTGACTGGCTGGCCCAAGCCTGGTCCGCCGACGTGGTCCACCTCACCCCGCCGGACAAGAACGCACAGCCCGGCCAGCAGAAACTGTTCTGATTATCAGATTGAACGTCGGAGGGTACATCCTCCAGATAGGCGACGCGTTCACGATTATCACCCGCCATAAACCGTGATGGTCCTGCCGGCGGTCAACGCCAACTGAGTGGAGAAT
>JAUWQU010000475.1 GCA_030610965.1 Phycisphaerae bacterium | reverse complement strand
CTATTTCCGCCTACTTGGGCGGGACCGATTCGCATAAGAACGCCAATGTCCGGGGGCTGCTGGCACCCATGACGGAACTGGCTGCCCGATACGGGGTGTCAATCGTGGCCGTCAATCATTTGCGGAAGGGCGAAGGCCCGGCCATGTACCGGACGATGGGCAGCTTGGGCTTTATCGCCGCTGCCCGCGCCGCTTACGCATTCTCCAAGGACAAGGACGACCTGACCGGAGCGCGGCGGTTCATGCTGCCGATCAAGAACAACGTCGGAAACGACAAGACAGGCTTGGCCTACCGGCTACTGGCCGGCTACGGCGGAATCCCTGCTGTCGCGTGGGAGCCTGATCCCGTGAGCATGTCGGCGGATGAAGCCCTGCGAAATGATGACCGCGCCGGCGGGAAGGATGACGGCGGAACCGAACGGCAGGAAGCCGTTGCCTGGCTGCGCGACTCCCTGACGACCGGTCCGGTAGAGGCCCGCGACGTGTACGACCGCGCCAAGGAAGACGGAATCGCCAAGCGGACCCTTGACCGGGCGAAGCGCGACCTTCGAGTAATCGCCTACCGTGAAGGCTTCGGGGCTGAAGGCTCTTGGCGCTGGAAGTTGCCCCAGGCCCCGGATGATGGCGGGCAAGACGGGCAGGCCATAGATTGCCCCCCTACGAACGAGCAAGGCCCCACACCCCAAAACGTGGCAACCTTTGGGGAAGGTGGCAACCTTTGGGAAAAACCTCAGGAAAACGCCGATTCCGGCCATGCCCAAAACGCCCCAGAACCCAAAGATTGCCAAGCCCCCGAGAGTGGCAACGTATGCCCCGACCGTCCGGCGGGGAGACTTGACCCCGGCACACCCGGCCCGGTAGACCTTCTGCCAAAGAACCGACTGCCGACGTACAAGGCCGTGTACTACTCGCGCCCGGCCAGTATGTCGCCTGAGGAGAAACACCGCCGAGCCTGGCGCGCGGCCTTGCGCCCGGAATAGGCCCCACCCGTGAGAACAAGAAAAAACAAGAAACATACTTGACTTTGTGACAAGCACGGTATAGAATGCTTTCGATGGGACAGAAACGAGACAGGTTGAGCGACCAAGTACGGCGGGCAGTCGAGGATTCCGGCGTAAGCCGATACGCGATCTGCAAGGCAAGCAAGATAGACCAGGGGCAATTCAGCCGGTTCATGGCGGGCACGATGGGCTTGTCCATGAATGCACTGGACGCCCTGGCCGACGTGCTGAATCTTCGGATCGTGGTGGATGGGCCGGCTAAAGTATTACCGGCGGGCAAGCCGGGCAGGCCCGGCAAGGTACGTTCCGGGAGAATCCCGGAACAGTCGAAGGCCAAGAAGAATGAGAAGGAGACACCATGACGACCGAAGAACGCCTGGAAAACCTGGAGCGGGAGTTGGCCCGCGAGAAACGCCGCAACCGTCTGCTGCCGGCCATCATGGCTCTGGCCGTTGTGGGATTGAGCCTAGCTTGGATATTGACGCAGACCACGCCCGACGCCTATGCCCAAGCTGCCGCCCGCCCGAAGGTGGTCCGCGCCAACATGTTCATCCTTGAGGATGAGACCGGCAGGCCCCGCGCCTCGCTGATCATGCACCATAGCGGGCCAGCGTTGGACCTGCTAGACGAGAAGGGCAGGCCTCGCGTCAGGCTGGCCGCGCTCAAAGACGGCTCGATGATGGGCCTGATTGACGAGAAGCGCAAGCTCCGCGCCGGCCTTACCACGATCAAGGACGGCTCGATGCTGAACCTGGCAGACGAGAAGGGCAATAATCGCGTCATGCTGATGGCGCACCAGAGCGGGCCAGCGTTGGACCTGCTTGACGAGAAGGGCAAGACCCGCGCCACGCTGACCGTGTCCAAGATCGGGCCGAAACTATCCCTGCTTGACGCGAACGACAAGGCAATCTGGTCCGCCCCGCGATAGGACATGACTCAGTGTCGGCAGGCCGGGCGCAAGCCCAAGGCGAAAGGACGGTGAACCATGCGAGTATTCAAGCCAAAGTACCGTGACCGCAAGGGCCGGATGCAGGAAGCGGCCAAGTGGTACGTCGAACTTCGCGACGGTTACGAGCGAATCCGGCGGATACCGGCCTTCACGTCCAAGGCCGCCAGCGAAGAATGCGGGCGGAAGCTGGAACAGCTTGTCGGCTACCATCGGTCAAGCGGCGGGCAGACGGACCCGGCCTTGATGGTCTGGCTCGAAGGTCTGCCGCTGTCCATGCGGAAGAAACTGGTGGAAATCGGCCTTGTGGATTCTCGGCGGTTCGCGGCGGCGAAGCCCCTGGCCGACCACCTGGAAGACTTCCACCGGATGCTTCTGGACAAGGGCAACACGGCCAAGCACGCCCGGACGGTCAAGGGCCGGGCCGAGCGCGCCTTCACCGCCTGTGGGTTCAAGTTCTACTCGGACATCGACGCGACGGCCCTGGCCGAGCACCTAGCCGATCTTCGCAAGGATGGGCAGGACGCCGAAGGCAACGTCAAGCAGGGCACGGCGCGGCAGACAAGCAATTTCATCCTTGGGTCGTGCCAGCAGTTCTGCCGCTGGATGCTCAAGCACCATCGGGCGCACGAGAACCCACTTACGCACCTGTCGAAATTGAACGTCCGCCAGGACCGCCGACACGACCGCCGGGCCTTGACCGCCGACGAGCTGCGCCGCTTGCTTGAATCGGCCGAGACAGGCCCCGAGCTTTTCGGCATGGCCGGGCCGGAGCGGAAGCTGTGCTATCGCCTCGCGGCCGAAAGCGGCCTTCGAGCTTCGGAGCTTCACAGCCTGACGCGGGCGAGCTTCGCTTTTGACGCCAAGCCTCCGACGGTTATGGTGCAAGCCGGATACAGTAAGCACAGGCGGGAAGCCACGCTTCCTTTGCGGCCGGACACGGCGGCGGAGCTTGCAACCTTCCTGGCAGGCAAGCACCCCGGCGCGCCGGCGTTCACCATGCCGGAATCGGACGACACGGCGAAGATGATTCGCGCGGACCTGGAGGCGGCGGGAATCGAGTACATCGACGCGGCCGGGCGGTTCGCGGATTTTCACGCCTTGCGGCATTCGTTCATCACGAATCTTGCCAATGGCGGCGTTCATCCGAAGACGGCGCAGGCCCTGGCGCGGCACTCGACAATCACCCTGACGATGGACCGATACTCGCACAGCCTGCGCGGCCAGCAGGCCGACGCCCTGGACGCCCTACCGGACCTGTCGGCCCCATCAGCACAATCGGCCCGGGCGACGGGAACCGACAACGCACAGGCTGTGCAGGACGCCCCAGGTTGCCCCAGGACAAGCGAACCGACGCCCCGGCGGGCGGATGGACCTTCGGGCAACGCCAGTGACGTGGACAAAGGCGAAAGTGTCTTGGCGTCCTGCTTGGCGCTTTCGGGTGGATTTCATGGGGCGCGGGTGGACGCGGATGGACGCGAAGACAAAGATGCACGACAGTCAGTAACCCCTTGCAAACACGGTGAAAACATAGGAAAATCAGGGCGAAGCGACACTCCTGGTGGGGTGTCCGAGTGGTCGAAGGAGGCGGTCTTGAAAACCGCTGTGCGGGTAACCGTACCGTGGGTTCGAATCCCACCCCCACCGTTTCCGCCGGCCCCTGGCCGGCTGGTGGTAGCCGGTCGCCGGTCGCCGGTCGCCGGTAGCCAGTAGCCGGGAGCCGGGAGCCAGTCCCCGGTAGTCTGGGACCGCCCGGCGGCGAGTTCGCCGAAAGGCGGTCGAACCGACAGCAACCCATCGCTGGGGGCTTTTGCGCAATCGCGAGGAACCCCGAGTTGCCGTGTCTCGTGGGTCAGCCCTACCGTTCCCGCAGCATCGTCAAGATCGTCAATACCAGCCCAATCACAGCAGCCCACCAAACGGCGTTGCGCCAAGGAGGGACGAACCAACCCAGGAGGAGAGCCAGAATAAGCAAGCAGACTGCCGCCCCCATGGCGAGACTCGGAAGGTGATTCCTGAGCCATTTCAGGAGAGCATCATCTTCCTTCTGGGCCGGTTCCAGGGCTGAGACATCCAGGTTGCGCAGAAACAGCTGCTCGTCGCTAAACGCGTTCAACCAAGTTCTGAAGTCGCGATCCTTGATATCGACCTTACTGGGATCGGGCCCCGCCGCAAGCGGCCCCGGGTCGGTCCAGTTAGAGAACCACATGTCCCCGCGTGCGAGCACTTCATATCTGAACTGTCTCAAGTCTCTCTTCAACCTGGAGGACCAGACGCCCGGTTTCGTGTCGCGCATCTGGCGAACGTAGTGGTCCGTGCCATCTATAGCGTCCACC
>JAUWQU010000730.1 GCA_030610965.1 Phycisphaerae bacterium | reverse complement strand
CAGGTGAAGCGACTCCAAGATGGCCCCCGTGAAGCGGTTCCAACTTACCGGCAGCCAGAAGAACACCACGAAAACGGCCACGATGCCGGCTAGCTTCTTCCACTCTTTCTTCCAGTCGATCATACGGCCATCCACTCTGTGATAGTATTACAAATAACTCACCTATATGATGAAAAAAACAACCGCACGCTACAGCGCATTCAGCAGCTCTGCCGCGTCCTTGGCCCACTCCCGCAGGACGCCTTCGACGCACTTCGTGAAGTTCAGGATGCACGGCGTCTTGAGCGTGTACATCATCTTCAGGCCGTCTTTCCGCTGCTCCACGATGCCCGCCTTCAGAAGCACCCCCAGGTGGCGCGACACGTTCGATCGCTGACCGTCCACGTGGACCGCGATGTCGCAGACGCACTGTTCGCCATCCTTAAGGAAGTCGATGATCGCCAAGCGGATGGGATTCCCGGCCGCGGCAATCACATTGGCCTTCAGTTTGTAAAGGCGTTTCTCTTCTGCATTCACGGTTGAAGCTCCGACAGTATGTTACACATCACTCACATAGTATCGGCAAACACTCGCCCGTGCAATAGGCAAACCAAATTTTTTTTGATTTTGTCTTCGTACCGGGTGGCATTGTCCGCCGTGCCGACTCCGTCGCCGGGTATGTGCTGGTTCGCCTTGGGCAGTTTGTGGTGGCGGGTCGCCCGTCCCGGGCCAGCCTGAAGGCCCTGCCGGGCTGAAAAACTTTCGGGAAGCAGGTTGCACACACATGAGCAACTTGCCCGGCGGCGGTTTGACTTCACGCGTGTACTGGGCTATTGTTTTGGGGCGTGTCCTATCCGCCGACGGATTCTTGGGCGGCGGTTGCGACGAACTCGGACGGTCTTTGGTTGTCATTGAAAGGGATGGACAGATGGCGAATCTCTCACTGGCGGAGCGGCTGGCGGTTTGCAGTTGGTCGTTGCATCCGAAAGACCCGGCGGACCTGATCGCCCAGCTTGGGCAGTTGGGCATGGACAAGATTCAACTGGCCCTTGACCCGCTGGCCAGCGGGGGCGCCTGGGCCGACGCCGGCGACGAACTGGCCGCGGCGGGCATCGAGACAGTATCCGGAATGTTCGCCACGGCCGGCGAGGACTACAGCACGCTGGAGGCCATCCGCAATACCGGCGGGATCGTGCCGGACGCGACGTGGGACGAAAACTGGCGGACCATCCAGCAGTGCGCAGAGGTGGCGGTGAAGCTCAAGCAGACGCTGGTCTCGTTCCACGCGGGCTTTTTGCCCGAGGACCCGGCCGACGCGTCGTACGAGACGCTCATCGCCCGGCTGGCGCAGATCGCCGACCTGTTCGGAGCCAGGGGGATCGACCTGGCGTTCGAAACCGGCCAGGAGGATGCGACCACGCTCAAGCATTTCCTTGACCGGCTTGCCAAGCCGAACGTGGGCGTGAACTTCGACCCGGCGAACATGCTCCTGTACGGCAAGGGCGATCCCGTCGCGGCGGTGAAGGTTCTGATGCCTTACGTCAGCCAGGTCCACATCAAGGACGCGACCGCCGCGAAGACGCCGGGCGAGTGGGGCGCGGAAGTTCCCGTGGGCACGGGCGAGGTGGACTGGCCGGCGTTTTTCGCGGCCCTCAGCGCAGGCGGATTCGGCGGCTACATGGCGATCGAGCGCGAGGCCGGCGAGCAGCGGATAGCGGACATAACACAGGCCAAGAACTTTGTTCTCGAAACGATCGGGAAGGTGAACTGAGATGATTCGCGTCGGCATAATCGGGCTGGGCATGATGGGCGGGATGCACTACCGGGCGTGGCAGGAGATCGACGGTGCGGAGGTCGTCGCCGTCGCCGACGCCGACCCGCAACGGGCGGGCGGTGACCTCAGCACCGGCTGGAGCAATCTGCCCGGCGCGGCCAAACAACTCGACATGTCGCGGATTCGCGGCACGACGGACGCTCGCGAGCTTATCGCGATGGACGACGTGGACCTGGTGGACGTCTGCGTGCCGACGCCCGACCATGCCGCCCTCGCCATCGCGGCCCTGGAGGCGGGCAAGCACTGCATCTGCGAGAAGCCCCTGGCCCGCACGGCCGAGCAGGCAAGGCAGATCGCCGCGGCGGCCGAGAAGGCAATGCCAAAAGGCTTCTGCCTGCCGGCCATGTGCGTGCGGTTCTGGCCCGAGTGGGCGTGGCTTGCCCGTATGGTAGAGCGAGGCACGTACGGCAAGGTGCTGGACGCGACGTTCCGGCGAGTCGGCTCGATGCCGCCCGGCTGGTTCGGCGACGGCAAGCTTTCCGGCGGGGCGATACTCGACCTGCACCTGCACGACACGGACTTCGTGAAGTTCGCGCTGGGCAAGCCCGTCGCCGTCCACAGCTTCGGCCGGGTCGGGAAGACCGGGTGCGTCGACCAGCTCGTCACGCACTACATTTACGCCGGCGACGGCCCCATCGTCACGGCCGAGGGAAGCTGGGCCATGACGGACGGGTTCCCGTTCCGCATGGGCTACACGGTGAACTTCGAGCGAGCCACGGCCGAGTACGTCATGCTCCGCGAAGAGCCGCTGGTGATCTACGAAAACGGCAAGGCCAAGTCACACGCCTGCGAGGGCGGGGACGGCTATCACAACGAGCTCGCGTACATGGCCCAGTGCATCGCATCGGGCAAGGCTCCGAGCATAATCACCGCCGCCGACGCGGCCGAGAGCATAGAAATAGTCGAGGCCGAAGCCGAGAGCATCCGCACCGGCCTGCGCGTGGAAGTGTAGGGCCCCACCGGCGACAGGCCGGCGGCGGTAGGCATCAGGTCTAGCGCAGAGCGGAGAGGACAGTGGCATGACCGCACAAC
>JAUWQU010000152.1 GCA_030610965.1 Phycisphaerae bacterium | reverse complement strand
GTTCTCCCCGATTCAATCCCACAGGGATGGTACCTGACCGAGACATTCTATGGCAACCAGTCGGAAACGTCCCAGGCAACAAACAACACATTCACCAACGGCCCGGCCCAGCCCGGCGTGCAGTCCATGAGTTTCTCACGCAGCGGCGGGGGCGGCTCGGGTGACTGGACGGCAATCGATCAACAGAACCTGAACATCGACGTTGGCAGCTACACACAGTTGACGCTCTCGATCGACGTGCTGCTCGACCCGCCGGCCCACAACCTCGAGGCCGGCGGATGGTCACCCAAACCGGCGTTCGAATGGCCTGCCGTCGTCGAACTTGAGTTCAGCGCTGCGGCCCCGTATGACACGATGGCCCATACTTACGGCGGGGCGGGCAATCCGTGGATCTGGAGGCACGGGTTTTATCTGACCGTTGCCGACGGCGGCGCGGGCGATGTGGCGCAGGGACAGGTTAATGACCCCGGTGATGGCCCGCTGCTCACGGTTTTCCATGATACAGCCGTCGTGCCCAACGTCTGGGGGACATATACGTTCGACCTGCTCGTCGAGCTTTCCCCATACGCCGAGACAATCAGCAGGATTCGCGTCGGTGGTAGCGGATGGGATTATGGGTCAGTCATCGAC
The DNA here is from genome assembly GCA_030610965.1 of Phycisphaerae bacterium. Taxonomy (GTDB): domain Bacteria; phylum Planctomycetota; class Phycisphaerae; order SM23-33; family SM23-33; genus JAUWQU01. The sequence continues at coordinate 7,191 of JAUWQU010000152.1, read as the reverse complement.
AATGTCTCGATCGTGGGAGTTCCGGAACCTGCCACGATGAGCTTGCTGGCGCTGGGCGGGCTGGCGATTATCCGGCGGCGCAGGCGTTGAGCCGCTACGGCCTACTCGCCCGTCGCCCTGAACCTGCTCGGCCTCTCAAGCGGTTGGCGCGCTTGAGCATAATGGTCGTAGCCTTGCTCAGGTTTTAGCGCACCACGTCCAGACAAACTGGTGGATGAGGATAGACACCGCCCGCGGGCTTACCAGGGCGATGCAGAACCAGATACCCACGCCGGTGACCGTGCCGAGCACGTACGGAACGAGCAGCACACCGAAGGCGTACTTGCCAATGGCCCGGTCCATGTCGAGGTCGTTGTCGCGAATGGCCCGCCTTTGGGTCAGTGCCATCAGGAAACCCGACCCTACGGAAAAGTGGGCGATGAAGATATGGAAGATCGCGACGCCCGCGATCAGCAGGCTACCGCCCCGCAGCCCCGCGTCGAAGAACGGATTATTCCATCCGATCAGCCTCCAGGCGCGTCCTGCCGCGCTCGCGGCACGGCATCGGCGCCCTTCGGCCAGCATATGTCGGAGATCTTTGTCCCCGACAGCACAGACACCAAGCCCTTCTGGGTCGATTTCCAGAAATCGTGAACTATGCAATACGAGTCGCGCGGGCAGGCGCCAGGGCGTGTCACGCAACGGGTAAGCGCCACCGGCCCATCGACGGCCTCGACAATCTCCAGCATCGAGAGCTCCGCCGGATCGCGCGCCAGCCGAGCCCCGCCGTTTCTGCCGGGAACGGACTCCACCAGCCCCGCTCGCGACAAGGCCTGCACCACCTTGGAGATGTAGTCCACGGGAATAGTCATCTCCCTGGCGATGTTCGCCGCCGCCACGGGGCCGTCTTTCCGATGAAGGGCCAAGTACACCACCGTTCGCACGGCGTAGTCAGCTGTCTGGGTGATCTGCATCAAATTCTCATTCCTGTTGCGACGAACGCAACATGGGTGCGACAACACCCACCTTCCCTCTTATATCACAATTGCCGCACACGTTGGATGATTACTACCAGAATAGTAATCGACTTATCCTGAGAGTGGCAATAAGCTTTAGCCGCTAAATCCACATCGGGCGATGACTTTCTGATCGGGCCTTCGCCATGCGGGTTCCGTCGAATGAGGGCTGTCCCGTAGTTTGCTGGATTCCGCGGCGCTGTGCGGCGTACAATGCGACATCGCAAGAGGTTGGGCGCATCGAGCACGGCAACCGCGGCTAAAGGAGATTCGATCATGACCGGATGCATCTATCGCGCCGTCGGCCTTGGCGTCGCGTCCCTCGTGCTGGTGGCGGGATGCGCGGCCCCGTCGGCCCGGCTGGCGGGCGTGAGCTTCAAGAACATCGACCTGCAATCGCTGACCGTGCTCTTCGACGTCGAGCTTACCAACCCCAACTCGGCCCCACTGCCGCTGGTGGACCTGGACTACGAGCTTTCCAGCCGGGGCAACTCGTTCTTCACCGGCCAGGCGCCTCTTCAGGGCGACGTGCCCGCCCAGAGCACCAGGACCATCTCACTGCCGGCCCAGATAACCTACTCGCAGATTCTGACGGCCCTGGCCGATGTCAAACCCGGCGCGGTCCTGCCGTACAAGGCCGACCTCGGCCTGTCGATCAGGGTGCCGGTCATCGGCAAGCTGCGGCTGTCCATTCACAAGGAAGGCAAGCTGCCCGTGCCCGCCGCGCCGGGGATCGAGCTGCTGGACATCAAGTGGGACAAGCTAACGCTCAATAGCGCCGGCGGAGTGTTCAAGATCCGCGTGACCAATCACAACCAATTCCCGATCGAGATGGCCCGGATGACCTACGGGCTGACGCTGGGCAAGATGGAAATCGCCAACTCGTCGCTGGCGAGTCCGGTGTCGCTGGACCCCAACGGCGGCGCGGGAATCGTGGAGATTCCGATATCATTCTCGCCCCGCAAGTTCGGGCTGGCGGCCCTGGGAATGCTGAGCGGCGACAGCGGCTACCGCCTCGACGGCGAGATAAGCGTCAAGACCCCCTACGGCCCGATGAGCCTGCCGTTCGACCGCAGCGGAAACATCCGATTGCACCGCTGACGCCCGAACTCGAGGCCTGTTCGCTTCAGCAAGCAGGGCGCGTGTGTGAGTTTTCTTTCTGGCCGATGGTAGGTGCCGGCGGCACGTGTACTGTCGACAGCGTGCGGAAGGCTCCATTGCGGAATGTGGATTGCGGATTGCGGATTCACGTTTGTCGCGATTGAATCCGAAATCCGCGATCCGCAATAAAAAGCATCATTGCCTGCTGAACTGCCGCATTCCGGCCGGGTTTCGTCACCGCCAGGATTTGACCTCGCTCACGCCCCCCCCTGCCGGAACCGAAAATGAGCTTGTCGATCTCCCGGCCCCTGGTAGAATCACCGAAAAGGCTCATGGCGATCATGGGCGCGAGCCCTTCCGGAGAGTTCCAGCTTGATTGTGTTCGTCGAATTGCCAAACACAGGAGTCATCATGTATCATACCTTCCCAGTCGCGATCCTCGCCCTGCTCGCGGCCTCGACGCTTTTGGCGGCCGGGCCCGACGAAACGCAACCCAACGCCGACCCACCCACGGCCGCTTCGACGCCTGAGGCGCCGAAGCAGGACGGTGAGCAATCTTCGATTATTGACATCGAAACGGTTAAGCAGTGGTCAGCGCCCTATCGTAAATGGCACTACTATCCTGACCACGTGATTCCGAACAAGCCGGCGATCAAGGGCTATGAAGGCATTACTTCGACAGACGTTCCAACGGTGTTCCAACTGCCCGACGACAAGAAGTGGTACATGACTTTCATCGGCTTTGACGGCAAGGGCTATCAATCCTTCGTGGCCGAGAGCGATGATCTTGTTCACTGGGCCAACATGCGTCTTGCCATGGGCTACGGCCCCGAGGGCTCCTTCGACTACGGCGGGGTCGTACTGGGCGCGTTCCTGTACGGCGACTACGATATCAAGGCCAGACGGGAACTGAAGAAGCACGAAGGCAGGTACTTCTCCCTTTACGGAGCATATCCCCGCCAGGGCGGTTACGAGCTGCGGCCTGGCTACGAGGGCGTCGCGTCAAGCAAAGACGGCTTGACGTGGCGGAGAGCGAGAAACGAACCCATCCTCTCGGTGCATCAACCCGATTGCGGCAAATGGGAAAAGGACTGCATCTACCATCCATGGTTACTGGAGCACAAGCGCCGCTATTTCAATTTCTACAATGCGGCCAATGGAGGAACAGAGCAAATTGGGTTGGCCACTTCCGGGGACATCCTTCAGTGGAAGCGCTACGACCACAACCCTGTGATCCCCAACGGACCCAAGGGCAGTTACAATCAGAAGTTTTCTTCCGATGGAAAGGCGTTCCGGGACAAGGGCCACTGGGTCATGTTCTTTTTCGGTGTGGGTCGCGGCGGCGCGCATGTCATGGCGGCGTTCTCACGCGATCTGTACCATTGGACGGTTGATCCCGAGCCGTTGTACAAGAGTGGCGGCAACCCATCCGGCCTGGACAAGAAGTACGCCCACAAGATATCTCTCGTCTGGAATCCACGGAACGAAACATACTACATGTTCTACAATGCGGTCGGCGACAAGGGCAGAGGCATCGGCCTGATCACCAGCAAGCCGATCGCGCGGAACGCACAGGAATAAACACTACAGCTTCCTGCTCTTCATGATCGACAGCAGCAGCCAGAGGCCCATGATGGCCGCGACCGTGAAGCCCAACACCCCCAGCGTCTGCATGTGCAGCAAGCCGAAGAGGCTGCCCTGCTGCGGCACGAGCAGGCTCGAACCTACCAGCAGGGCCGCGATTATCAGAGCGAAACTGATGCGGTTGGAACTCTTGTCGAGCGTCGTGACGAGGTTCTCAAGGTGCTCGTGGTGGACGCGCATCTGGATCTGCCCGTGGCGCATCTTGGTCAGAATGGCGTTGAGGTCCTCCGGCATGCGGTTGGCCAGATCGTGCAATTCAGCCAGCGTGCCGTGGGCCTCGCGGAGCAGCCGCCTCGGGTCCAGCCGCTGGCGCTTGAAGCGAGCCGCGTACGGCTTCAGGTTCTCGACGCTCTCGAAGTCCGGGTCCAGGCTCTTGGCGAAGGACTCGATCGTCATGAGGCTCTTGAGCATCAGCGTGAACTCCGCCGGCGGGCTGATGCGATGCTTGCGGATCAACTCGAATACGCCGGTGAGCACCTCACGGAACGGGACGTCCGCGATCGGCAGGTTCCCGTAGCAGTCGAGCAGTTCCTCGGTGTCGCGCGTAAGCCCGGCCGGGTCGGTGTCCTCGCCGAGCAACTGATGGCGCTGGAGCGTGCGGACCAGGCGGATGGCGTTCTGATCCACGACGCAGAGCACCAGGTCCTGAAGCATCGCCCTGTCGGTGCCGGTAAGTCGCGCGACCTGGCCGAAATCCATCGCCGCGATGACATTGCCCGGCAGCATGAAGAAGTTGCCCGGGTGCGGGTCGGCGTGGAAAAAGCCTATGTCAAATACCTGCCGGAAAACGAAATCAGCCCCGCGCCGCGCCAGCAGCTTGCGGTCGTAGCCGCCGGCGCTCAGGGCCGCGAGGTTGCTCGGCTTGATGCCCCCCACATACTCCATCGTCAGCACGCCCTCGGAGCAGTATTCGCGGAAAACCGCGGGAATGCGGATCCCCTCGACGCCGGCGAAGTTGGCGAAGAACCGCTCCTGGTTTCGCCGCTCGGCCGAGAGGTCCACCTCCCGCATTACCGCCTCGGTGAACTCCCGCACCATTCGCTGGGGGTCCAGCAGGCCGTCGCCGAAAAAGGCCGTCTTTATGAACCCGGCCAGGCCTTCGAGCATCTCGCACTCGGTCCGGAGCGTCTTGACAATGCCCGGCCTGCGGATCTTGACAACCGCCTGCCGGCCGTCACGGGTCACGGCGCGATGCACCTGCGCGATGCTCCCGGCGGCCAGGGGCTCATGGTCGAAGCTGCCGAAGATGTCCTCAAGTTTGCCGCCGAGCTGCGCCTCGACCTCCTCGCGGATGAGCGGCAGCGCTACCGGCGGCACGCGGTCCTGGAGCATTTCGAGCTGCTCGATGTACTCAGGCGAGAGCAGGTCCGGGCGTGTGCTGAGGATTTGCCCGAACTTGATGAACGTCGGGCCGAGCTCCTCCATGGCCAGGCGAATCCGTTCCGGTCTGCTCCGGGCGCCTGGCGCCTGTGGCTTGACGCTTCGATGAAACGCGGCCCGCACGCGGGCGCTGAGCGAGCCGCCGACGTCGGCTATGCCGTGTTTCATCAGCACGGCCATGATGTGCCGGTAGCGCCGGACGTGGTCCACCGTCCGGTGCAGACCGAATCTCCGGTACGACAAGGATGATCGCTCCTGCTGTCTGCGCGCTGGACTCGAGGCGGCAGTCGGCCCGGCCAGCGCGCGGCTGGGCCTCTGCCGATAACACCGGCCCCGCAACCGCCGCGCATGCCGTCGGCCGGCCTGCCGCGGGACGGGCGCCTGCTGCCACTAGCGCTTCTTCTTGTGTTCCTCGTGCTGCTCGGAGTGCTCGACAATTCTCTGTTCGATCCGCTCGATGTCCTTCTTGGTCGCCAGGTCCAGCTTCTCGACGGCGGCGTGGACCTGATCGGAGATCATTCTCTCCATGTCGCTGCGGGCCTTGTCGGCGTGGTCCATCAGCTCCTTGACGAAGCCGTCCTTGTTGCCCCGCTCGGCCTGGCCGCGGGCAGCGTACTCGTCGAAAATCTTCTCAGCCCGCTCACGGGTCATGGACACGGCCCCAAGGCTCGCCAGCAGAATCTTGTCCAGCGTCTCAAACATGGCAGGCTCCCAAAAGTAGTTGTCTTGACCAACGCGCCAACCGCACCCGCTGCGCGGCCTCTAATGCATGATATGGCACAAGCGTAGATTTGAAAGGAGGAAAATGCGGACCGGCAAGCGGATCGGCAAGCTCCAAATGACAAGCAAGCCAAAAACAGCAAAGCACCGCGCCTGCCGGGGATTGGCTTGGGACTTGGCGATTCGTTCACGATCCTTGTTTGGCCCTTGATGCTTGGGACTTGGTCCTTGTCTGCTATGTGGTGCTTGTGGTTTGGGATTTCCGGGCGCGAAGCGACCGGCCGTCAGTCATCTTCGATGTGCTGACGGCTCATCAGGAAGGTTATGCGTTCGAGCACGTCCTTTGGCAGGGACTTTCGCAGGATCTTCCTGGCCGATGCCATGTTGGTCCGGCGGGTGACGTGGATAATGATGATCCGCTCGCAGGCCATGCCTTCGAGGACCCTCGGCAGGTCCACGACGTGCATGTGCTTGCCGGCGCGGGCGCGGCGCATGTGGTCGGTGTCGAAGAACGTGCATTCGATCAGCAGGGCCTTGGCGTTGGCGACGTCCGGCAGGTCGGAGTAGTTGGCCGGGGCGGTGTCTCCCAGGAACGCCACCAGCGGCACGTCGACGCGGTTGGTTATTTCGACGCCCTGCTTCTTGAGTTCGACGATCTCCGGGCCGGAAAGGCCCAGGAACTGCTCCTTGAGCTTCTGGCGGACGTCCACGAGGGCGAAGCCCAGCGATCCGGGCAGATGGTTCGTGCCGAACGCCCGGGCAAGCAGGCCGCGACGAATCTCGTACTCGTCGCCGGAAACCATGCCTACGAACCTGTGAGGCGGGATGTGACCCTCGACGGCGCCCCAGGCCGTCATCAGCCGCTCCAGCGGGCCCACCAGGTTCTTCGGAACAAGCGCCGTGCCGCCCTCGTTGCCCTGAAAGTCGCGCTGGGCAAAGTAGTATGCGAGCCCGGCCGAGTGGTCCATGTGCCCGTGACTGAGCAGCACGTGGTTGACCGTCAGTGCCTCTCGCGGGCACTTGCCGATGTCGAACGCAACGTCTAATTCCGGCGCGAGAATGACCGACTCCTCCCCGGCCACGCTGTAGCCGACCAGGTTGAAGTCTCCCACGCTCAACTGCGACAATCTGTACGGACGAATCAGCATGCACGTCTCCGAATCAACGCCATAACGAAAGCGCCGCATCCTAGTGCCAAGCAGCCCGGTGGTCAAGCCCACAGGGCGAGCAACGACGGCGGGTGGTTGACCTTATTTCCGGGCACTGGCAAATGGGCTCTCAAAGCGAGCCGTCACCGGAATGGCCCGGCGGGTCCGGGCGCTTCGGGCGGCCTTTGGGGCCGGTGTGGGGC
>JAUWQU010000610.1 GCA_030610965.1 Phycisphaerae bacterium | reverse complement strand
CCCCCATCAGCACGCACGCCGACTGGAACCCGCGGGTGATGCCCAACACCTTCTCGGCAGTCCACTTGCCATTTGTCATCGAATGTTTCCTCACCCATCGACTCATGCCTGCAGAGCGCTAGTTCCTGCTGATCGCACAGACGGAGATGTGGAAGCCCACGCCACGCGGGGCCGACTTGCTGTCGTTGCGACCGATCTCGCCGCTGCCGTAGAAGCCGAAGATCGGCGCCTTGCCGCTGACGGCCTTCATCAGGTCCAGTTCCTTGGGCCGGTCGGCGCCCATCTGCCCGCGCCGACCGCCGCACTCGAAAGCGAAGACCATGATAAGCTTGTCCTTGTCGTCGGCGACGGCCTTCTTGAACGCCGCGGCCGCCACGTTGACCTGGTCCATCGAGTTCTTGCTGGGTGAGTTCATCAGGCTGGGGTTGACCTTGAAGTCGCCCGAGATCAGCAGGCCCAGGTTGCTGCGAGGCACGACCTTGCCCTTGCAGTAGGTCAGCCCGCCCATGGCCGCGCCTCCGCCGATGGGGAACTTCTCGCCCAGCACCGAGCAGACGCCCTTGGTCAGCAGGTCGTTGCTGGGCACGTGGCAGTCCCCGATGAGCACCAACAGCTTGCCCGCGCCCTTGGACCTGGAGGCGGCGTCCTTGAGGCCCTGGCCGATCTTCCGGCCGCAGGCCTCGTAATCGTTCTTGCCGTTGGCGCCTTTGACCAGCGGCGCCAGCGAGGCCTCCACCTCGATATCCCCGCCCAGCGCCAGCACCCCCACCGAGGCGCTGACCGTCTCGATGGTGATAGCGTTGTAGGCCGAGCAACCGTAAATGATCGACGCGTCGAACTCCTTGGCCACGGCGTCGAGAATCTTCTGCTTGGCCGCCTGCCCGCCGCCAACGCTGTCGAAGACCAGCACGACCTTGGCGCCGGCGCCTTTGAGTGCGGCCTTGGCCTTCTGGGCGGCTTCCTGGCCGGCCTGGGTAGCGTCCTTGGCTTCCGAGTAGCCGGTCGCGACGGCCATCTCGCCCGCCGCAAGCCCCGGCATCGCTGCCAGTATTGCCACGCTCAACAGCCCCGCCAGCACGATCTCGTTGCGTTTCATGATTTCTTCCTTTGAAGAAGGTTCCGTTTCAGATGAACGGGCTCTAGTTCTTGAGGCCCACCAGGGCCGATACGAAGGTGTGCTGCTGGTACTGGTGCTTCATGCCCTGATACTCGCCCTGGATCCTGCCCAGTTCGCCCCAGGCGTAGAAGCCGAAGATCGGCACGCCGCTGCCCAACGCGGGCGCTATGGCCTCCTTGACCTCGTCGTCGTTGCCCTTGCGGAAGGTCCGCAGCCGCATGCCCCGGGCGCAGCAGTCGCTCACCAGGCACAGCACCGGGTCCTGGGCGGCCTTGGCGACGGTCGCCACCGACTCGGTGATCGCCGACTTCGCCGACGCCAGGATCGGCTCGGGCTTCACCTGGCCCTTCATCGCCTTGCCGTTGTAGAACTGCTTGCCCGCCAGCCCGCCAGTCGCCGGCAGCCTTGTCGGCGGCCTCGATCGCTCGCCTCGTCTCCGCCGCGCCACCGTAGGCCACTTGGCAAAGCACCTCCTCGGTGGCGGGATTGGTCACGTCGATCAGCCGGCCGGAGTCGGCCTGGCACCACTTGCCGTCAATGTGCATCGAACCGCGAAACGAAGGCAGCGACATCGATTTCTCCTTTGCGGCACCAACGGCAGGCCGGAACCTTCGATCCGGGGTTTCCCTGATCGGCCCATGACCACCGCGAGCTTGTTCTCCGCCATTGTCTTCGGTTGCCCTCGCGCTGCAAGCTTTGATTCAGCCCCGAAGCCTTTAGTTCTGCCTCTGGCCGGGGCCAGGGGCGGGCATTGGCGGGCGAGCGAACGGCATACCTGCTTGCCGTCAGACAGGTCGAACCGTCTTGGTGCGCCTTCCGTCCCGCTTTTCCCGATTGACGGTTCCCATCTGCCCGATATAATCCAGGTGTATGGATTCTTGGGCGTGACCCGTTTAAGGGCGCGCGGCAGGAGGCCTTCATGCGAATGTTGTCGGACAATCTGCCTGGCTCGACAGGCCCCGCCGGGGCTGTGGTCGGCGATGGCGATGGCATCATCGTAGTAGTATCCCGCTGGCTGCCTTAGGGCGACCGATCGATCTGCGAGCCAGCGACGGCCCTGAGGCGAAGACGGCTTCAGGGCTTTTTTCATGGCCCTTTTCCGGCTTTTCTGTTTTTTTTGGCATATGGTTCTTAGCTTTGCTTTCCTTTTCACGGGTACTGCTATGACAAACGAGCGCAAGAGGATATTCACATACGACACGACCCTGCGGGACGGCACGCAGGCGCTGGGGGTGAGCCTTAGCCTTCAGGACAAGCTCCTGATCGCACAGGCGCTGGACACACTTGGCGTCGATTACATCGAGGGCGGCTATCCGCTGAGCAACCCCAAGGACAAGACGTTCTTCCAGGAGATCCGCAAGTGCCCGCTGCGCAACGCGCGCATCGCCGCCTTCGGCATGACGCGCCGCCGCGACACGCTTGCCCAGGACGACGCCGGCATGAAGGCGCTGCTTGCCAGCGAGAGCGAGGCCGTCACCATCGTCGGCAAGAGCTGGGATCTGCATGTCAACGAGGTCCTGAGGGTGAGCCTGGACGAAAACCTCGCGATGATTGCCGACTCGATCCGGTTGATGGTCGAGCGGCAGCGTGAGGCCATCTTTGACGCCGAGCACTTCTTCGACGGCTGGAAGGCAAATCGCGACTACGCCCTGCGGACGTTGCTCGCGGCACGGGAGGCCGGGGCAGCCTGCCTGGTTCTGTGCGACACCAACGGCGGGTCGATGCCGCACCTTGTGGCCGAGGCCGTCGATGACGTCCGCGCCGAGTTGCCCGGCGCGGCTCTGGGGATCCATTGCCATAATGATTGCGGGCTGGCCGTCGCCAACACGCTGGAGGCCGTGACCAGCGGCGTGCGGCACGTACAGGGAACGGTCAACGGCATAGGCGAAAGGTGCGGCAACGCGGACCTGACTACGCTGATCTCCAACCTGGCCATCAAGTGCGATTGCGACGTGCTGGTCGACGGCGGGCTGGAGAGGATGACGGAAGTCAGCCGGTTCGTGTACGAAGTGGCCAACATGAACTTTCGGGACAACCAGCCTTTCGTCGGCGCCGCGGCCTTCGCGCACAAGGGCGGCATGCACGTGCATGCCGTCCAGCGGGACCCGCGCACGTACGAGCACGTGGACCCGACCCTGGTGGGCAACGCGCGGCGCGTTCTGGTCAGCGACCTTTCCGGCGTGTCCAACATCGCCGCGACGGTGCCCGCGAAATTCGGCCTCGCCGACGACCGCGACGCGCAGAAGCGAATTCTCGAACGCGTGACGGAATTGGAAAACGCGGGCTACCAGTTCGAGGCCGCCGAGGCCAGTT
>JAUWQU010000060.1 GCA_030610965.1 Phycisphaerae bacterium | reverse complement strand
CTACGTCGTCACCGAGTTCCTGCCGAAGGTTCCGTGGAGCGGCAAGCACAACACGATCAACTGCCCGGCCGGGCATCACTTCTACGAGGGCCGGTGGATCCACGACCCGAAGTACATGAACGACTACGCGGTGTTCTGGTTCCGAAAGGGCGGCCGGGTGCGGGCGTACAGCTTCTGGGCCGCCGACTCGATTTACGCGATGTACCTCGTCCACATGGACAAGGCCGTCGTGACGGACCTGTTGGACGACCTTGTGAAGAACTACCATGGCTGGGAGCAGTCGCGCCTGCTTTCGGACGGGATGTTCTGGCAGATCGACGATCGCGACGGCATGGAGGTGTCCGTCGGCAAGAGCGGCAAGCGGGCGACGATCAACAGCTACATGTACGGCGACGCCAGGGCGATTGCCCGTATCGCGGCTCTTGCCGGCAGGCAGGACGTCGCGAAGGAGTACGAGGCCAAGGCCGACCGGCTCCGCGAACTCGTCGAGGGCAAGCTCTGGGACCCGCGGGCGAAGTTCTTCAAGACCCTGCCTCGCAGCGACCGCGAGTTGACCGAGCCTCGCAGTTCATCCGACGGCAGCGTGCCTCGTTACCACTGGTACGACAAGGACCACCGCGGCACGCTGGAGTGGCTTCAGTACGACTTTCCAAGGCCCGTCCGCGTCGAAAGCGCGGAGGTCTACTGGTACAGCGACAACAGCGGGATTCTCCTGCCCAAGTCGTGGCGGGTGCTCTACCAGCAGGGCGGGCAATGGAAGCCGGTAGCCAACTCCGCCCCGTACGCCGTGGAGAAGGATTCCTTCAACAAGGTGAGCTTCCGGCCGGTGGAGGCCGCCGCGATTCGGCTGGAGGTGCAGTCCCAGCGCGGCAAGGCCGCGGGGCTCTACGAATGGCGGGTGCTGTCGGGCGACAAGAACGTCGCGCCGTCGGGCAAGATAAGCTGCTCGTTCCACCTCAAGACCCGTCGCGGCGACACGCTCAAGACGCTCAACGACGGCGAGGGCCGAAACCCGGAAGCGGCGCTCGTGGATGTCCGCGAGCTGCATGGCTACACGCCGTGGTACGTCAACCTTCCCCGGCCGGGCAAGGGTTACGAGGTCGCCTGGAAGCAGTTGATGGACCCCAAGGGCTTCTACGCGCCGTACGGCCCGACCACGGCCGAGCGGAGGCATCCGGGCTTCAAGCTCTCCTATCAGGGCCACGCATGCCAGTGGAACGGCCCGAGTTGGCCGCTGGCGACGGCTGTGACGCTGACCGCGATGGCCAACGTGCTGAACAACTATCCACAGGACGCCATCACCAAGGCCGACTACCTGAAGATGCTCCACATATACGCCCACAGCCAGCAGCGCAAGCGCGACGACGGGACCGTCGTGCCGTGGATCGACGAGAACCTCAACCCGCTCACAGGCGACTGGCTGTGCCGGACCATGCTGCTGGCCGCGGAGAAACGCCGCAAGGAAGAGGGCAAACCCGCCGGCCTGAGAGAACGCGGCAAGGAGTACAACCACTCCAGCTACTGCGACCTTGTCATTACCGGGCTGGTGGGCCTTCGCCCGCGCGGCGACGACGTCGTCGAGGTAAACCCGCTCGTGCCGGAAGGCAAGTGGGACTTCTTCTGCCTGGACGACGTGCTCTACCACGGCAAGGTGCTGACGATCATCTGGGACAAGACCGGCGCCAAGTACGGCCGGGGCGCCGGCCTGCAAGTGCTGGTCAACGGCAAGCGGATCGCCCACAGCCCGAAGCTCGTCAAGCTGACGGGCAAGCTCTGAGAAAGAAAAGGCAGGCTGTTTTTCTCCCCATACAGGTACCATCCCGGCCCGGGCTTGCCGGTGGTGGGGCCCTCGCCTTAGGGTAGGGCGATGCTACTTGCCCCCGCTGATTCGTCCGCAACCTGACGGTGGAGGACGCGTTCTAACGAAAGGCGCCCTGCGTCTTGGTTGCAGGCAGCCTGCGCATTACTGCTATATCGAAACACTACTGTCCGGTTAAAAGTCGAATAGTGACAATTGGTTACAATTGCTAGACATATTGTTTTGTGTGCATACGAGCGAAAACGCCTGCAAAAGCGGCATTTTCTCGAAAAGAGAGATGCTGAGAATTTGCAGGATTTCGCCCAGGCTGCGCGCGATATTCAGTTCTTTCTTGACAATGGCCACCAGCACGTACACGCACACGGCGATCCACACCTGAGTCTTCACGGCATTGATCGAGTTGCCGTAGAACGCCTTGATCCGCAAATGCTGCTTGATCCACTTGAAGAACAGTTCCACCTGCCAGCGGCATTTGTAGAGTTGAGCAATAGTGAGGGCCGGCAGGATGAAGTTGTTGGTCAGGAAGACGAACCGCTTGTCGATGGCCGGAGACCATCGCTGCGATCAATGACGCGACCAAGGGGACGCGCCGGAAGAAAGGCCAGTCATTGCTGACCACCCAGCGAGGCACCTCGCTGCTGCGGGAGAACAACGGCGCCAAGACGGACATGATCGCGATTGCATGGCGACGGTTGCGGATGTCGGTGGGCATGACGGGCCGGGGAATGTCCTTCAAGCATCTCCGCAAGACAGCCAGCCAACTCATCCGGGATGCAGCGGGCAAGGAGTTGTCGGAAGCCTTCCTGTGCCATTCGGACCGCACGACAGGCCGACACTACAACAAGTTCTCCGACTGGTCCACCATGGCCGACGCCCTAGACCAGGTCCGAGCGAAGCTCCAGCCGGTCTTCGATGCCGTAGAATCCTGATGAGCCGACAAGTGGGTATCGCTACTGGGGCACGGCGTGTGGTTACGCGCAACCCGAAAACAGCGCGCCAGATGCGCATCGGGCGGGAGGCTTTGTCCCGACATTTCCCGGATGACCTCGCCCTGCTACGTCGCCGGACGATCTGACACGCGCAATCTGGAATTTCCCATCCGATGGTCTTAAACCGGCGACCGCCGTCGGCCCTTTTGACGATTCTATCGCCGATCCCAACATCCGCAAACGCCCATTTTGTCAGATGACGGGCCAATCGGGCCGGGGCCGCTCCGGGTCGTCGGTGACGAGGGCCACGTTTCCGCTGGCGGCGGGTTTTGGTCTCGAGGTTCCGGCCTTGGGCTCCGGGAGAATTCCTGGACCTCGGCCGGTCGGGGGCATATAATCGCCTTCTCGAGAAATCATCATCCCCTCAATGGGGAGGTTCTCCCGTGCGGTGCTCGGCCCTTTGGGCCTCTCTATCGCTCCCAGAGGCCTAAACATGAATCGACCACAACGGCCTGCTCGTTGGCGCGCCCGGCTGGCGGAGATGAATCCGACCTTCGGCCGGATCGTCCTGCCGGATGACGCGCAGTTGGATCAGGACGAGGAGTACGCCGACGTCGAGTTCGACGGCAAGCTGCGGCGCTTTCGCCTGCACGACTACTCGGACCTCTACGCGATTCGGGGCCTGTACGAGACGCTCATCTACGACCGGCTGGAATGCTGCTCACCGAGTCGGGTCGTGGGATTGCTCGAGGAGGTGCTGGTCGACTTCGGCGCGGACCCGGCGGCGCTGCGCGTCGTGGACGTGGGGGCGGGCAACGGCATGGCGGGCGACGAGCTCGACGCGCTTGGGGTGGAGCGGATCATCGGCGTGGACATTGTTCCGGCCGCCCGTGAGGCGGCCCTTCGCGACCGCCCCGGCGTCTACGACGAGTATCTCATCGCGGACTTGGCGAACTTGTGCGAGGCCGACGAGAAGCGGCTGCGTTCGGCCCGGCTCAACTGCCTGGTGACCGTGGGGGCGCTGGGTTTCGGGGACATCCCGCCGGCGGCGTTCACCAAGGCCCTGGACATGGTTGGCGCCGGGGGCTGGCTCGCCTTCAACATTCGCGACGGGTACTTGCACGACCAGGACAGCAGCGGCTTCGCAAAGCTGGTCCAATCGCTCGGTCAACGGCGAATCATTCAGCTACAGGCCCTGCAGCGGTACCGTCATCGCGTTTCGGTGGCCAGCGAGCCGCTGTACTACGTCGCGATGGTCGCGCGGAAGCTCCGCGACCTGCCCGACGAGATCATGGAACGGTGGGTCGAGCAGCCGTCCGGCCACGAAAAAGAGACGTAGATCAGAAAGGACCTGCATATGGAGAAGCTCGAACATCAGCAGGCGGGGATTCCCGCTCAACTCTACAAGCCCCTGGACGACCAGGCGGTCACCCGGATTGCCGACGCGGCATTTGAGGTACTCGGCCGCAGCGGCGTGGCGGTGTACTCGAAAACGGCGACCGAGGCGCTGCGGGTCGCGGGGGCCGAGGTCGACGAGGCCACCCGGATTGTCAGACTGCCTCGCTCGCTCGTCGAGGACGCCATCGCGTCCAACCCATCGTCGATCACCCTCTGCGGGCGCGACGAGCAGTTCGACGCCGTGCTGACCGGCAGCAAGGTCCACTACGGAACGGGCGGCACGGCGATCTACGTGTTGGACCCGGAGACCGGCGAGCGGCGCAAGTCGACGGTAGCCGACGTGATTCTCAACGCCCGGATGGTCCAGGCGCTGGAGAATATCCACGTCTTCACGATCAACGTGTTCCCGCACGAGATCGCTCAGCCGGACCACATCGACGTCAACCGGTTCTTTCACGCGCTGGATCACACGACCAAGCACGTGATGGGCGGCATCTACACGCTGGACGGGTGCAAACGGGTCGTCAAGCTGGCCGAGGAGATCGCCGGCGGCGCTGAGGCACTTCGCGACCGGCCCTTCGTCTCGTTCATCACGCTGGTTATCAGTCCGCTGAAGATCGACGACCGCTACGGCGAGATGACGTGCTTCCTGGCCGAGCAGGGCCTGCCCGTGGTCGTGCCCACCGAGCCGATCTGCGGGACCACCGCGCCGATCACGCTGGCGGGCAACGTGCTGATGCACATGGCCGAGACGCTGGCGGGAATCTGCATCGTCCAGGCAGTCCGCAAGGGATCGCCGGGCATCGCCGGCGGCGTCGGCTCCATACCGGACCTGCGAAGCATGGATCACCTCGCCGGGCCCATCGAGCGGGCAATGATCAACGCCGCGGTCGCCCAGATGGCCCAGCACTTCGGCGTGCCCATGTACTCCACGGGCGGGACGACCGACGCCAAATCCGTCAACGTCCAGGCCGCCTACGAAAGCGCCATGTCCAGCCTGCTGGTCGCCATGAGCGGGGCCAACTACATCCACGACATTGCCGGCCTGATGGAGTCGGACCTGACCGTGTCCTACGAGAAGCTCGTGATCGACAACGAGATTCTGGGCATGTGCCAGCGGGTGCTCCGCGGCATCGAGGTCAGCGACGAGACGCTGGGCGTCGAGATGATTGTCGCCAAAGGCCCCGGCGAGGACTACATGACGGAAGAGCACACGCTCGAACACATGAGGACGGAGTTCTTTGTGCCGCAACTGGCCAACCGGCTTCGCCGGGAAAGCATGGCCGAGGGCGACGACGCGCTGGCGAGGGCCCGGAAAGTCGTCGACGAGATTCGTTCCGCGCCGGTCCGGTCCACGCTGGACGAGGGGCTGCGGCGGCGCCTGCTGGAGACATTTGAAGAGATCGCATGTCCCGTGCCGTCAGCCTGAGGAGCAATGGACACAATGAAAACCCAACGGATTCAAACCATCGCAGTCCCTGCTACGCAGGCCCATGAGCCCGGCAACGGTTCGGCGGCCGCCTCGCCGGCCGAGAGGGTGCCGGACCTGTTCGCGTCGAACGTCTTCACGATTGAGCGGATGCGCCAACGCCTGCCCCGCGGCGTATTCGAGGCCTTGATCGGCGCGATGCGGCGGGGCATGCCACTGGCGGCGCCCGTCGCCGATGTCGTCGCCAATGCTATGAAGGACTGGGCCATCGAGAAGGGCGCGACCCACTATTGCCACTGGTTCCAGCCGATGACGGGCCTGACGGCGGAGAAGCACGACTCGTTCATCTCGCCGACGCCCGAGGGGGACGTGCGGATGGAGTTCAGCGGCAAGGCGCTGGTTCGCGGCGAGCCGGACGCGTCGAGCTTTCCCTCGGGGGGCCTGCGCGAGGGCTTCGAAGCGCGGGGCTACACGGTCTGGGACTGCACCTCGCCGGTCTTCGTTAAGGAGGACGGCTCCCACCGGACGCTGTTCATCCCCAGCGCGTTCTGCAGCTACACGGGCAAGGCGCTGGACAACAAGACCCCCCTGCTGCGGTCCATCGAGGCGATAGACCGCCACGCCCTGCGCGTCCTGCGGGCCTTGGGCGACGACCGCGCCAACCGCGTCATCAGCATGCTGGGAGTCGAGCAGGAGTATTTCCTCGTCGATGCCGAGTTGGCCGACAAGCGGTTGGACCTGGCCATGACCGGCCGGACGCTCTTCGGCGCCAACACCCCCAAGGGCATGGCGATGAGCGTGCATTACTTCGGGAGCATTCACGAGCGGATCGCCTCGTTCATGAACGAGGTCAACACCGAGCTGTGGACACTGGGCGTCTTGGCCAAGACCCAGCACAACGAGATTTCGCCCTGCCAGTTCGAGATTGCCCCGGTGTACGGCCCGGCGAACGTGGCCACGGACCACAACCATCTGACGATGGAGGCGCTGCAGAAGATCGCCGAGCGTCACGGCCTGACGTGCCTGATCCACGACAAGCCCTTCGCCGGGTTTGGCGGCTCTGGCAAGCACCACAACTGGTCGCTGATGACCGACATGGGAGACAACCTGCTGGACCCAGGCCACACGCCGCACGAGAACGAGCTGTTCCTCGTGTTCCTATGCGCGGTAATACAGGCGGTGGACAAGTACGCGCACCTGCTCCGCGCGTCGGTGGCGTCGGCGGGCAACGACCACCGCCTCGGGGCCATGGAAGCGCCGCCGGCGATCATCAGCATCTTCCTCGGCGACCAGCTATGGAACGTCCTGGAATGCCTCGAAGCCGACACCGAGGTGCGCCCGGGCGCCCTCGAGCCGATCCGGCTGGGTGTCAGCACGCTGCCGCCGCTGCCCAAGGACGCGACCGACCGAAACCGCACCTCGCCGTTCGCGTTCACCGGCGACCGGTTCGAGTTCCGCACCCCGGGATCGGCCCTGTCGCCTGCCAAGTGCGTCTTCGTGCTCAACACGATCGTGGCCGACGCGCTGGCGGGCATTGCCGACGAGTTGGAGGCCGCCGACGACGCCAACGAAGCCGCCCAGGGAATCGTCCGCCGGCTGATCCACGATCACAAGCGCGTCATCTTCAACGGCGACAACTACACGCCGCAGTGGCTCGCCGAGGCCGAGAAGCGCGGCCTGGCCAACCTTCGCGACACGGTCGACGCCGACGGCGCGTTGGGGTCCGGGGCCGTGGTCGCCCGGTTGGAAAGGCAACGCGTGGTGGGGCGCGGCCCGCTGGGGGCCCGCGTGGAGATCAACTTCCAGCTCTACGCCCAGAGCATGCAGATCGAGGGCCGCTGCGCCGCGACCATGGCGAGGCGGCAGATTCTGCCGCGGGCGATGACCTACGCCGGTCAGCTCGCCGAGGCCGCCAGCCGCATTCAGCAGGCGGGCGCGATCTGCGAGGCGCATTGCTCGGCGCTGTCGGAGATCTGCGGGCACATCGACCGCCTCAGAGAGGCCGTCGAGCGGCTCGAGCGGGCCGTGGCGGACAACGAGAAAATCGAGGACGCCGCCCAGCGGGCCCGGGCGGCCCGAGACACCATCCTGCCGGCTCTGCAAGAGGTTCGGGAACCGGCCGATAGCCTCGAAGGAATCGTGGACGCCGACCTCTGGCCGATCCCGACCTACGACCGACTGCTGAGCCTGGCCTGAGGCGAGCCGACGACAGCCCATGGGCCGGCGGGTGATGAAGGCCGTAGAGCGGTCCAAACCCTCTTCGAAATCCAAACAGAGACACGAAGATGTCTCTACTGTAGTGGCCCAGCGGATCATGCACGAGTACGTTCATCATCTGCAACTCTTTACGGTTCAGGTCGTCGCTATGACATTGGGCGTTGCGGATGGACTCGCCGGCGACGATGCCTTCACCGCCGACCTCAAGGAAGAGCAGCCCTGGCTGACGGACCTCCGCGGCAAGAGCGTTACCGAACTGGAAATCCTTCACGGCGTGCTGAACAACCCCGACATGGCCGGGCGATCGTTCTTCTACTTCCGCGACCCGGCCTACGCCCAGGGCCGCGGCCCGGACTTCCTCTCCGAGACCCCGGCCGACGCCGACAAGCAGGCCGCACTCAAGACGCTGATCCGCACCACCTGCGCCGCCAAGCACATCGCGCTTCGCGAGAACTATCCCGACTCGCGCCGGCTCGCGGCGATGGTCCTGGAGGACCTCAAGGCCGCCATCAATGGCCGGTTCCCCGAGGAGGAGGTCCCCGACGCCCTGACGCGCGAGGCCCAAAGCCACGAAGCCTTCGCTGAAATCCGCCGCCGCACCTACATCGGGCGGCCCGAGTATTTCGAGGCACTGGATCGCAGCGCCGCCTGCGAAGGCGGGCCGCTTGTGCTGTTGGGCGAATCCGGCAGCGGCAAGAGCGCCCTGCTGGCCAACTGGCTGGCGCACTGGCGCAAGAACCACTCCACGGACTTCATCGTCCAGCACTACATTGGCGGCACGGCCGACAGCGCCGACCACTGGCGACTCATGACCCGCGTGATGGCCGAGATCAAGCGATGGTCCGGCGACTCCGAAGCCCTGCCCACCAAGCACGACGACATCCTCAAGGACTTTCCCCTCTGGCTGGCCAAGGCCCGCGCCAGGGCAGCGTACGAAGGCGTGCGGTTCATCCTGGTGCTCGATGCCCCCAACCAGCTCGACGGTCAGGACCACGCCCGTTTGCTCGGCTGGCTGCCGGAATATCCGTTCACCGGCCCATTGCGGCTGATCGTTTCCACCCTGCCGGGCAAACCTGGGGCCGAAGATCCGCTGGAGGCCGCGCGGAAACGCGGCTGGGAG
Organism: Phycisphaerae bacterium; assembly: GCA_030610965.1. GTDB lineage: Bacteria > Planctomycetota > Phycisphaerae > SM23-33 > SM23-33 > JAUWQU01. The sequence goes on along the minus strand of JAUWQU010000060.1, from coordinate 1,168 downwards.
GAACTGCGCGTCGGGCCGCTGACGGTTCAGGAGCGCCGGCTGATGATCGCCGACTATCTCGCCCGCTTCGGCAAGAAACTCGATCAGCACCGGCTGGATCGCCTCGCCTCGGCCGCGCCCGCTGCCAACCCGCTCTACGTCAAGATTCTGCTCGACGACCTCCGCGTGACCGGCACCCACGATCGCCTGGATGATCGCCTCACGGAATACCTCGCCGCCGCCGATATCCCCGCCTTGCTGAAACAGGTTCTGGCCCGCTATCGTTTCTTGCGGCCCACACGCGGCGACAAGGACGGTGCCAAACTCGAGCCGCTGGGTCGTAGCAGCATCAACCGAATGATCAACCAAATCCACAAGATGGGGCGATGGGGGGTGGGCAGGCAGATCACCACCGATGCCCAGAGCCAGCTATTGAAAGAGGTCCGCCCCCTACGAGCCGGTAGGACTATCGCGCGAGATCAGCCCCGACGTCGCCCCATCACCGAAGAGGAACTGGAAGCTGCAATCGCAAGGCTGACGACCGTAGTAGCCGACATGGTCCGGCTGCCGGAGGACCTCGGGGCGGGCATCATACAAGTCCTCGGCCGGGTCGTGCTTCGCTTCTGGGTTCCTGGCCTACGGGGCGTCGCGAATGGACGGCCCAGGGCGGATGACTCGGGCAGGACAGTGGCGGCAATGGCAAGACAGTATGGATTGAGGAGAATCGGAGTACTCACAGCGCGGGCCTAACGTCGTCCCCGTCTCCCTCCGGTCTCCGTGGTTCCTTCAATGTCGAATTCCCACCCCCCGGCTCCTCTCTACTCCGCCTGTCTCTTCATCACATACAATGGCGTCTTCCAGCCCTTGGGATGCCGTAGGCTAAAACCGCCGACTTCGACGAACAGGTAGTCAACGCCGCCGATGGTCTTGGCGGTCATCCTGTGCGCCTGGTTGGCGTGCAGGTCCATCAGCGTGTCGCCGGACCAGATCCAGAGCCTCTGATTTGTCTTGCCGCCGGCCTTGAAGGTCATTTCCTTGAGCGGTCCCCGGCGAGGGTTCGCCCGCCTGTCGGGCGCGAACTCGTCGACGGTCTGGACCTGGTCGACGGTCGTCCAACTGCCGAGTAACGCCTTGTTCGCGACGAACCTGCCGTCCCACAGGACCCTTCCGGCGTCCGTATCGAGTTCCG
>JAUWQU010000510.1 GCA_030610965.1 Phycisphaerae bacterium | reverse complement strand
TGGGACATGGTGGTGGGGAACGCCAGCAAGGCGGGTTTGTGGGCCGGAGCTTCTGCCGGTCCGACGCTCCTCACGGGGCCTTTCGGCCGCCGCCGGAAGAGGAAAGTGCCGCTGAGCCCGATCGTCTTGCCGGCTTCGTCGACACCTAGCGCGAAACATTGCACGGGTTCGTTCGGTCTGAACAGCCGCTTCGCCGGCCACACACGCAGACCCGGCGGCGCCGTGACGTTGATGGTCCCCAAGTGAAGGCCGCCCACAGCCAATGCGTGAGGCCCGGCCGGGGCCGTGGCTGCGACCTCGAGCTTGCCGCTCAGCCAGCCAGACGGCGAGACTGCGAACTTGCGCTCGACGACCTTGCCGGCAGGCTCCGTCAGCGTCACGGCAATTTCCTTCTTCCGGCCTGGTGCGATCTGCGCGGCAAAGATGATCGGCTCGCCGGGCAGGCAGCTCATTGTCGAGACGAAACCTCTCGGCAGTTTGATCGGGGGTCTAGCAGGTTCGGGGGTATTCTGGGCAAGCGCCTGGGCGTCGCCCTTCACTACGTGAACCAGCACCGTCCCGGCCACCTTAATGCGGCAAGTGCCGCTGCCGTCTGTAGAGCCCTGGATGGTGGCGAGCTTGCCGTCTGCATCGCGGAACATAGCCCGCACCCGGGCGGCCCCGACGGGGGCTCCGGTGGTAATATCCAGGCACGTTACGAGCAAATGCTCGGCGCCTCGGGCCGTCAGCACGGCGATATCGGAACGCACGATGATCTGTCGGGGGCAATCAGCCCTTTTCGCCGACAGGAGATAGATGCCGGGGCCGGGAAGAGGGATTCTGTGTTCGCCGGCGGGCAGATCGTAGCGTTTGAGCGGCTCGATGTCCTCGGCGCTGAGCATCCGAAGCAGTTCGGCAAGCGAATCGGCGGCCAGGCTGCTTCGCTTGACGCGTGCCAGGTTAACACGAGCCGGAGCCTTGAGCGATACGGCTGCCTCACCGACCGATGCGGGGAGACAGATTATGTGTCGAGGGCCAACCGGCGGTGCGTCGGCACCGAACGCCGCCGACATCACAGCACCGGCCGCCAGCCAGATGATGATGTGTTTCACGCGAACTATCCGTGCGCCCAAGGCGAGCATTGTCAATTGAAGCTGCGACGGCCGGAACTTCAAACCGGCCACAAACCTTATGATACAGCAACCGGCACGAGAATGCAACGAAAAGAAGGCTTCAGGCCAGCAATTCCGCATCGAGCGTCCTGTCGGCGTCTTGGGGTTTGGTGAAACAGTTTGATATTGGCAGTTATCGGCATCGTGGGGTGTCGGCGAGTCTGCCGGTCAGTTTCGCAGGACGATTCCCGGGGGCCGGCCTGCCCGCAGGTACGAGCCATTGAGACAGCAGTGGCCTCTCGTGCAACAGCTTTACCAGCCGCGAGCGAGCAGCTCTCTCGGTAGCCGGTATTGATCCTCGATGGCGCATGACGCCCTCCGTTCTGATATCTGCTATGCGATCAGATTGCGGGCGAATAATCAACGGTTTTCCGAATGCGAATTTGCTCCGCCTCCCGCATTACGGCAAAAGAGCAAGATCCTACAAGACTTACGTATGCATCGAAAATGTGGATGCGGAATTGCTGCAGGCGATGGATGAGGCCCCAAGCTGTCCGAGATTGCTGCTGCCCAAGTGGTGTCGGCCGCTATCGCCAACTGCCGACCTCGTTATTGGCCGCGATCTGCGCTGACGGTCATCGAGAGGCCGGCGGCACCCGAACCGGGGCACTTGATGTGGACGACCCTGGTTGAGGCATCGTACCAGAACCCTTTGGCGGCGGACTTCAACGCAGCTTTAGTTCTGTGCCGGGGGAAGCGCTCGGTGCCGTTCTTCAGCACGGCGGCCGGGGCCGGAGCAGGCGCTTGCCAACGGATATTGCAGAGATACGTCCGGTCCGGGACGCCGTAGCCCTTGTCTTCCACCGAGAGGTCCACCCGGACCTGGCGTGGGCCGGCCTTAGTGCAGGAGAAATGTGTCAAGCGATGCTTCTCCCATCCGGGCGCATTTCCGCCATTGTCTTCGTAGAGGGTGTAGCGCGATGTGCCGGACGGGGCGGGGAAGACCTCGAGGGTGAGAGGGTCGGTAGGTTTTTGATCGACGTATTGGATGTCCGGTCCCATGGGAATGATCGCCCCGGCCTTCACGAACAGCGGAATCTTGTCTGACGGGGTAGGGTAGGACCGCAAGGTGACCGGCCCGTTGTAGACCGTCCCGTCCCACCAATCGGTCCACTGCCCGGCCGGCAGGTATATCTTGTCGGTCTTCCGTGGAGGTATTACCGGTGAGACCAGGAGCCAGTCGCCGAACAGGTAGTCGTGAGGTTCGTCGCGGCACACCGGATCATCGGTATAGTCGAGCACCATGGCCCGCATGATGGGCACGCCGGTCCGGCTCGCCTGCCAGGCGGTGGAATAGATGTAGGGCATCAGCCGGTAGCGTAGGCGGGTATACTTCCGGTAGCAGTTCTGGTCCTCGTCGGTGAAGTCCCACGGCCGCTTACCCTGGAACACGTTTGGATTGGGCGTAAGCATCCCGAACTCGACGTGGCGCTGAGTTTCCTCGCCGTCCTTGCAGGTGTTGCCGAACCCCATCATGTCGAAGGAGAAATGGGCATAGCCGGCCAGGCCGGCGCTGAGGTGATTGGCGATGATGCCGGGCAGATGCCCGGTGCTCGTATCGCCGTTCCACAACGTCGGGAAGCGGTGCATGCCGAAGCCGTGGCGGTTGAACATGGCGCCGCGGCCCCCGCTCTTGTGTGCGGTTCGCTCGAACACCGACTTATACCACAGGAAGCGCCGCAAATCGGCGGTGTTGTCGATGGGCGGGCCGGTGGCGGCCAGGGTGTCCGCCCCGCTGCGCGGATCGTTCTCGCGGTCCACCTTGTAGTGGTGCAGCCCTCGGCCCCAATAGGCCTGATGCCACTCGTTGAAGAACCAGTTCCGCCACCCGGGATCGGTGAAATCCTGTTTGGGCTGCGGCGGTTCCCCGGGACCGAAGGGCTTGAGGTCGAACTGCGATATCCACACGCTGAACTCGAAGTTCCGGCCGGCCACGTCGATTACCGCGGGATCGCGGGGGACATCATTGAAGTTGGAATCAACGCGGATGATGTCGCCTCGGTAGCCGCCCTCCCGGACCCGGCGTGCGCCCTCGTTCCAGTCATAGGGGGTGCGTAGCGTCCAGTATTCGTGGTAGGCCACGCCATACATATACTTGGGAAGGAAGCCGGGACGCCCGGTGACCTGGGTGTATAGATCGAGGATATGCCGGAAGGCGGGCCCGTAGAACATGTAGTAATCGCGGTGGGGACCTTTCATACCGCCCGATATCCGGTATGATCCGGAACCGCCCATCCGGAACTTGGCCCGGTTCCAGGTATCGAGGAACAACCCGTACCCGCTGGTGCTCATGAATAATGAGGCATTCGACACGCCTTCCTGGGCCCAGGCCGCGACGGTCCGCTTCAAGGTGGACGGGTTGACGGTGCCTTCCCCTCCCGAGATACAGCCGAATCCGTAGAAGAACTCGTCATCGAACTTTCGCTTGGTGATGGTTTCGGCGGCGCCGCCGAGGTCTTCGGTGATGAGCTTGCCAGCTAGCGTGTAGAGGCCGATGCCGAAGGGGCGCTTCAGGCACCGGACCTTCAACCGGCCGGTCACGATCTCGACCCGGTCATCGTGATCGTGGACGGTGAACGGCACCGGATCCCAGTCGTATTTCACCACCAGGAAGGGGCCGTAATAGTCGAGGTATAACGAATCGGGCTGGAACTGGCCGGCCTCGTCCGAGATCTTGACCCGGATAATGTCCTTTTTGCAGACGATCACATCCACGGACTCCGGGGTGCCGGAGAGCCGGAAGGACACCTTATTGCCGGACACCCGGTAGGACGAGAAGTCCCCCGCGCACAGCCGGACCGCGGTCAGACTCACAGCGGACAATACAAGCAGGAAGCGTGGTATTAGGTTCATTATTCAGGCGTCCATTTACTCCATTTACTCGGCATTTC
>JAUWQU010000431.1 GCA_030610965.1 Phycisphaerae bacterium | reverse complement strand
TTCAGGCTCCTGGCGTCCGGGGCAGAAAAAACGGGGGGAGTTTCGGGAGTGCGGGCCACGGTTTCTTCTCCTGAAGCCTGTAGCCTTAAGCCTGAAGCCTGTAGCCCACAAACTCTTGTGACAGGCAGCGTCAGGCTATTGCCCAAATGGTGCAAGCGCCGCCGGCTGTGACGGGACCTCCGCGAACGGCCCCGGCAGGGCGCCGCCCTTGGGCCTGGGACGGTGCCAGAAATCGCCGTCGAAGGGGGGAACGTGCGCCACCCGCTCGAGCCGGCCGGTCAGGGTCCGTTCCAGCGAACAGGCGAAGGCCAATCCCATCAGATGCGGGTCTCCCCGTTTTGTTGCTATGGTGCGATTTGATTAAGCCGACAGGCCATGAAAGGGCCTGGTGATACTTCAACGGGCTGCTAAGTTCTGGCATTTCACCCGCCTCCGCGGCATCATACTGCCATGCCTGTCGCCAAGGCCATTCTGACGCGTGTTGTGTTCGGCGCGATCATGATCGCCGCCATCGGGGGCGTTTTGGCCTTGGAGTATCGCTCGCCCTGGCCCGTTGAGTGGGGCATGGACGGCTTCATCCTGACGGTGGTGATCGTCGTCCTTGGCTTGCTGGGCCTCAGGGAGTTCAAGCGGATGGCCCTGGCCGCCGGGGCCGGGCTGCTGGGCGTCACCGCCACAGTCGGCACGATAGCCGTGGCCACCCAGCCGATATGGCACAAGTTCGTACCAGTGGATTTCGTCCTATGGAGCGAGGCCAGCCCCCTTGCTTTCATCTCCGAAATGAAGGTCGAGGACGCCTGGTGCATGATCGGGCTGATCCTGGCCGGGGTGTTCCTCGAACAGATGATCCGCCACCGCCTCGACGCCGCCCTGGCCCGCGTGGGCGCTACCGTGCTTGCCGTGGCGTACCTGGGCGCTGGCGGGGCGATCATACTGGCCATTCGCCTCGATAAGGGCGTCGACGCGTTTGTGCTCTTCATCGCGGTCGTCAAGTTCACGGACATGGGCGCGTACTTCGCCGGCTCGGCCATCGGACGGCACAAGCTCATCCCGTGGCTCTCGCCAGGCAAGAGTTGGGAGGGCCTCGTCGGCGGCCTGGCCGCGGCGGCGGGCGCCAGCGTGCTGATCGTATGGCTGCTCGACATGCCCATGTCGCTGCTCTGGGCGGCGGGCTTCGGGGCGATCATCGGTCTCGGGGGGCAGTTCGCCGACCTCTGCGAGAGCCTGCTGAAGCGCTCGGCCCGGATAAAAGACTCCGGCTCGCTGGTGCCACAGTTCGGCGGAGTGCTGGACGTGATAGACTCGCTCCTGCTGGCTGCGCCCGCGGCGTACGTGCTGATGAACGTGCTGCTGTGACAAGCGTCCGCAACCCCGGCCAGGCAAGGCCTTGCCGCCCCGGTGGTTTGCGGAACGAATTGTGGGGATGCCCACGGAAAGGCATGACATGAGGACCGCAACGACGATTCGATCCGCCGCCGCAATGATCGCGCCACTGGCGATGGCGACAGCGATAGGGCTGTGCCTGACAGCCTGCTCCTCAAAGCCGGCCAAGCCCGGACAATACACCAGCAATAGGGACGCCTTCACAATCACGGCCCCGGCCTCCTGGGAAAAGGCCGAGGGGGTGATGGGATCAACGGTCGTGTTTCTGGAGCCGCAGGCAGGAGCGACGGACACATTCCGCGAGAACGTCAACGTCGTGGCGGAGAAACTCCCAGCCGGCATGGGACTCGATGGGTATCTCAAGGCCTCCGATGAAAACGCGGCGAAGCTCATGACCGATTTCAGCGAGGTCTCGTCGACGCGTGTGAAGCTCGGCGAAAACGATGCACAGCGAATCGTCTACCAACACAGGATGGGCGTCTACAATCTCAAGTGCCTGCTCTACCTCGTCGTCCACGGCGGGCGGGGATACGTGCTGACCTGCACGGCCATCGTTGACGAGTACGAAGACCACGAACCGGTCTTCGAGGACACGTGCAAGACGTTCCAGACACACTGAGCCAACATGACCGACACGCTATACCTCATCGACGGGCACTCGCAGATATTCCGGGCTTATTACGCGCCGTTTCGGGACCTTACCAGCCCCACCGGCGAGCCGACGCGGGCGACGTTCGTTTTCTGCCAGATGCTCCTGAGCTTCATCCGCGACCGCAAGCCGACGTACCTTGCCATGGCCGTCGACGGGCCGGCCGCGAAGCTTCTGCGGCGCAAGATGTACCCCGACTACAAAATCACGCGAAAGCCCGTGCCCGAGGACTTCCACCCGCAGGCGCGGCGGATTATGGAGATCGTCCGCAAGATGGGCATCCCCGTGCTGGAGCTCGAGGGCTACGAGGCCGACGACATCCTCGCCACCGCGGCAGAGCGGTTTGCCTCGCCGCAACTCGACGTCGTGCTCGTCAGCCGCGACAAGGACCTCGACCAGCTCGTCGGCCCGCACTGCACGCTCTACGACCCGATGAAGGGCGAGATCATCGACGCCGCCGCCATCGAGCGCGAGAAGGGCTTCCGGCCCGACCAGGCCGTCGAGGTCCAGACGCTCACGGGCGATTCGACCGACAACATTCCCGGCGTGCCGGGCGTCGGGCCCAAGACGGCCGCCAGGCTCATCGCCCGCTACGGCACGGCCGACGAGGTGCTCGCCCACGCCGACGAGCAGACGCCCAAGCTCAAGGAAAACCTCCGGGCCGCCGCGGCGACGATCGAGCTTTCCCGCAAACTCGTCACGCTCGACCGCAACCTGCCCATCGAGCTATCGCTGGAGGACATGCGCCTGGACCGCATCGACGGCGAGGCCGTCAGGCCCGTCCTGGCCGAACTGGGCTTCAACCGGCTGATGGACGTTCTGGACAACATGGGCGTCGGCGGGCAAGCCAAGGTGGACGTCGAGGCCGCCGCCGAGGCCGCCGGCGGGCAGACCACGGCCGCCGACTTCGACTACCGCCTGATCGACACGCCCGAGGCGCTCGACGAACTTGTTAAAACGCTCGCCGGCGTAAAGCGCCTGGCGGTCGATACCGAGACCACCAGCACCCAGCCCATGCGAGCGGGCCTCGTGGGCATTTCCGTCGCGTGGAAGCCCGGCGTCGCCGCGTACATCCCCGTGGCCGGTCCGCTGGGGGCTCGCACGCTGGAGGCGAAAATCGTCCGCGAGAGCCTCGGGCCCATCCTCGCCGACGAGTCCGTCGAGAAGGTAGGCCAGAACCTCAAGTACGACCTGCTCGTGCTCGGCGAGGCCCGGATTCCCGTGGCCGGGCCGATGTTCGACACCCTCGTGGCCGCCCACGTGCTGGACTCGACCCGGATGACGTACAAGCTCGACGCCCTCGCGGCCGAGTACATCAACCACCACTGCATCCCCATCGAGGAACTCATCGGGCGCGGCAAGAACCAGACTACCATGAACACCGTCGCCACCGACGCGGTGGTCATATACGCCGCCGAGGACGCCGACGTCACGCTGCGGCTGGCCGACGTCCTGGCCGGCTTGCTGGAAGAGCAGGGCCTCACGAAACTCTTCTACGACCTCGAAATGCCCCTCGTGCCCGTGCTGACGCAGATGGAGCGTACCGGCATAATGCTGGACCAGCGGGTGCTCAGCCGCATGGCCGGCGAGCTTTCCGAACAGGCGGACTCGCTTCGCGACCGCATAATCGCCGCCGCGGGACGACCCTTTAATCCGGACTCGCCAAAGCAGCTCGCCGTCGTGCTCTTCGACGAGATCGGCCTAAAGCCGCTGAAGAAGACCAAGACCGGCCCGAGCACGGACTCGTCGGTGCTCGAACAACTCGCCGTGGCCCACGAGTTGCCCGCGCTTGTGCTGGACTACCGCAAGCTCACCAAGCTGCTCGGCACGTACCTAAAGGCGCTCGGGCAGTTCATCCTGCCGCGCGACGGGCGAGTCCACACCAGCTTCCACCAGGCCGGCACGGCCACAGGCAGGCTCTCCAGCAGCGACCCGAACCTCCAGAACATACCCATCCGAACCGACCAGGGACGGATGATCCGCTCGGCCTTCGTCGCCCCGCCCGGCTGCGTGCTGCTGTCGGCGGACTATTCGCAGATCGAGCTCCGCGTGCTGGCACACTTCTGCGGCGACCCGACTCTCCGAGCCGCCTTCGACGAGGGCCAGGACATCCACCGCACCGTCGCGGCTGAGGTCTTCGGCGTGGCGCTCGACGAGGTCACGTCCGAGATGCGGGCCAAGGCCAAGACCGTCAACTTCGGCATAATCTACGGCCAGACCGCATACGGGCTTTCGGTGAGCCTTCGGATCCCGCGGAAGGATGCCGCCGAGTTTATCGACAAGTACAAGGCGCGCTTCCCGCAGATCGACGAGTTCCTCGCCCAGTGCGTCCGCCAGGCCAAGGCCCACGGCTACGTGGAGACGATTTTCGGCCGGCGGCGGCGGGTGCTCGACATCGAGTCCCGCAATCAGCAGCGGCGCGGCATGGCGGAGCGGCTGGCGATCAACTCCGTCGTCCAAGGCGCGGCGGCGGACCTGATCAAGGTTGCGATGGTGAACATCGCCCGCCGCAGCGACGCCGAGAGCCGCCCCGGGCGAATGCTGCTCCAG
>JAUWQU010000543.1 GCA_030610965.1 Phycisphaerae bacterium | reverse complement strand
ACCCCGCCACCCAAGAGAAAGATTCTCCACGCGACCTTCCGCCGTAGCGGCCGCGCGAATGCCGAGCAAGGCTTTGACATTGACTACTACGATATGCACTGGCTGCCGCGAGAATTGGCAGTCACCAATGACAGCGTGTGGCGCAGCAACCTTCTGGGTGGTGGACGTGTTCTTGGATTTGTTGATCGTCTGAAGAAGCTTAGGACACTGGGTGACTACGCAAAGGGCCGCGGATGGGATTATGGGGAGGGCTTCATTGAAGGGGCAAGGGGCGTTTCACGCCCGGCGGATCACATTATCGGCAAGCCATTATTGCCATCGGATTCCGTTACTGAGACTGGAATTGATGTCTCAGGCATTACCGCCGAGCCCAATAAGAAGATTGAAGGGCCCCGCTCCAAGAGACGTTTCACGGCCCCGATGCTGCTGATTCGAGAGCACATGGATTTGTATCACGGAATGTGGACGAGTGGTTACTTGACGTACAAGAACAAGCTCTTCGGCTTCTGTTCGCCGGGAACGGACCTTGCTAAGCTCAACAGAATTGATGCCTGGTTGAACTCTCAAAATCGCGTACTTCGTGCATTTGCTGCGGCGATAAGCGTGCGATTGTTCACTCAAAAGGCCACAACTCTTTCTGGTGTTGATATTGTCAGCCTTCCTTATCCCGAGAATCGCGACCTGGATCTCAGCACTCACGAGCAAGTCCTCGTAGACGACATTGTTGACTACTACCGCGACCTGATCCGCCTCGGTGAAGACTCTGCCGCGATGGCGCAATTCGGCTGGGCCGCCTTGACTGACTTCAATGCCGTTTACATGCGGCAAATCAACGCTGTCTACAAGACAAACAAGCTCAAGGCTATGGAACCGCAGAGGTGGCCGGGCGTGATCTGCCAGCCGTTTGTTTTCGGCCAGGGCAAGGTGGACTGGAATGGGGCCGAGGAGTTGAAGGACAAGCTCGATGCGTTGCTGGAAGAGAAACAAGACGGCGGCTTGACAATCACCCGCATCGCCCGCCTTTACGATGGGCGATGTATCTACGTTCTTAAACCTGACCGCCTGCGCTACTGGTTGCGATCCATTGCTCTTCGTGACGCAGACGAGACCCTTGCCGATTTGTGGGAGCAGGGATTCTGACGGGGTGACACGATGCTTGCGAATTTTCCCATCACGGCTCACGCGGGCAACCTCGACCCTGAGGTCCAGCTACCGGGTACTGCCCGATATGCGCTGCTTGATTTCATCGCGGAAGAATTGCCGCGCTGGCGCGACGACGCCGACAGACCGACCAAGGCCGGCGAAAACGCTCTGACCAGCCAGTTACGCGCTCACCTGAACAGTGCGGCCCGTACGTCGGCCACGTGGGATTGGGTGCAGTTCGGCACCGAGGACCAGGACGAAAAGGACCGTAGAAGAACCATTGACCTGACCGCGAAACCATGCCACTTAGCTGTGGTAATCGAAAATCGTCGATACACGAAGTACAATACCCTCTTGCCAATCGAATGCAAGCGCCTGCCGACCCCAACGGAGGGACGCGACCGAGACGAACGGGAATACGTTGTGTCCGGCCACAACACAGCAGGAGGAATCCAGCGGTTCAAGTTCGGCTTACACGGAGCCCGTCATGATCTTGCCGCCATGATAGCCTACGTGCAGGATGAAACCTTCGCCCACTGGCTTGCCCAGGTGAATCATTGGATTGCGGCACTGGCAGACGAGTCCAGTTCCAAGTGGGATCGCTCCGACCGCCTCCAAGAAGTGACGGATGACGTTGCCACGGGGCTGCGTACTTTGCGTTCCTGTCATCAGCGGGACGGCCTCGCAGAGCTTGAACTGCGGCACCTCTGGATCAAGATGAACTGAAATCCGCCATTGTGAACGTATGTCTACCGTTCGCGAAGCTGGAATCGGAGCACCTTCTTCAGGCGTGCGGCGTGGTGGCGGGGCCGGGGCTTTCGCGCTGTCGTGCTTTCCCGGCCGTTTGCGGACCTTGGGTCCCGTCGGGCAGCATGTTCCAACACGCCCGCCTCTATCTTGCCCCACCAATACGCCATGGTCCCGCCGTGGGCACGACATACGGGCAACCGACGCGGCCGGGCTGGCGACGGGATTTTGCCGCGCACACGATTCGCCGTAGGGAATAACCCGATTACAGTGGCATCTTGCGCAGGCGTTTCTGGTAAGATAACGCCCTTTCCAGGCGTTATTCATTAGATATCGCAGAAAACCCATCAGAAGGAGATGACAATGTCTTTTCGATTCACTTTGACGCTGCTCGCACTGGCGATTTTGACCGTGGCTGTCGCGGCCGTCGCGGCCGACCCGGCTAAAAAACCCCAGCGGCCTACTTACACTAGTCCTGGCGTGGCCGCCAAGAGCGACCCGGACTTTCTCGTGCAGGGGGAATACGTCAGCAAGGGCGCGGGCGTGCAGGTGGTCGCGCTGGGCAAGGGCCAGTTCCAGGCGGTGACTTACCAGGGCGGCCTGCCCGGTGCCGGCTGGGTCGGCCCCAAGGCCAAGACCGCCGAAGGCAAAGCCCGGACCAAGACCGTCACGCAGGGCGACACCGCAACCATCAAGCGGTTGATTCAGTCGATGAAGCGCATCGAGCGCAAGAGCCCCACGCTCGGCGCCAAGTGCCCCAAAGGCGCGGTGGTGCTTTTCGACGGCACCAGGCAGACGCACCAGGCCCACTGGGAAAAGGGCGAGATGAATGACGCCAAGCTGTTGACGCAAGGCGCTGTCAGCAAAGACAAGTTCAAGGACTGCACCATTCACATCGAGTTTCGCCTGCCTTACAAACCGCAGGACCGCGGGCAGGGCCGGGGCAACAGCGGCATCTACGTGCAGGGCCGTTACGAGGTGCAGATGCTCGATTCGTTCGGGCTGGAAGGCATGGACAACGAGTGCGGCGGGATCTACAAGACCGGCCGCCCGCGCGAGAACATGTGCCTGCCGCCGCTGACGTGGCAGACCTATGACATCCGGATCACCTCGGCCAGGTTCGACAAGGACGGCAAGAAGGCCGCCAACGCCAAGACGACCGTCAAGCACAACGGCGTGCTGATTCACGACAAACTGGACTGCCCCAAGCCCACCACCGCTTTCATGCGCGAGTATGCCGACGAAAGCGCCCCCGGCCCGATCTACTTGCAGAACCACGGCAGCCCGGTGGTCTTCCGCAACATCTGGGTGGTGAAAGGCTGAAACAAGCCCTGCAAGGGCGGCGCACAAGGCTGCCGCAAATGCGGTTACGGCCAGAGCGACAAGAGGAGTTGAAGTGATGAGGCGGCGCGAGTTTCTGAAGTACACCGTGGCTGCGGCGGCAGTGGCGGTGGCGGGCGACGTGAGGGCGGCCGAGAAGGCGCCCAAGCCCAACGTCCTGTTCATTCTTGCCGACGACGTTACCTACAGCACGCTGGGATGCTACGGGGGCAGGAACATCAAGACGCCCCACATAGACGGCTTGGCGCGGCAGGGGGCACGATTCACCAGGGCCTACGCGGCCATGTCCATGTGCGCCCCGTTCCGCGCCGAACTCTACACGGGCCTCTATCCCGTGCGCAACGGCGTGGCGAGGAACCATACCAAGGCCATTGAGGGCACCAAGAGCGTATGTCACCACCTGGGCGACCTGGGCTACCGCGTGGGCATTGCGGGCAAGGTGCATGCCAGCCCCGCCTCGGTTTTCCCGTTCAAGAGGGTCTCCGGGTCCCTGGCCGGGCAGCAGGTTCGCCAGTTCATCCCGCGGGATGCCGCTGCCGATGCCGTTGCCGATGCCGATGC
>JAUWQU010000357.1 GCA_030610965.1 Phycisphaerae bacterium | reverse complement strand
GCATCGGCCGGGGGGCTCGTCGCCGGGTCGGAAGGGGCCAAGTCGGGTTTGGAAGTGTCCTGCGCCAAGTATTCGCCTTCTCGGCCGGGGCCGTCGCGCTAGGCGGAGTGGGTCCGGTCAGTCGTCGGTGTCCTGCGATGCTTGCGGGGCTTGCTTGCGGAGCTTATCCACTTCCTCGGTCAGCAGCGCCACCTGCTGGGCGAGTTGCCGGATGTGCTCGGTATCTCGCGAGATGGCCGTGGCATAGTGCATGACGATCATTCCCAGGAAGAGGGAGCACGACAGGATAAGCATCGTCAGGTAGTTGATGCCCAGGGCCCGGTTCAGCCAGAATGGGATTTGCGGGAAAATGGCCAGCACGGTCAGGATCATCGACGTGCCGAGCCAGAGCATGGCGTACTCCTCGCGGAGCTTGCGGCGGCGGATCATCTCGACGGTGGTAATGACGACCGCGGCCGCCAGGCTCAGGGCGATGATTCGGTGCATCAGCGGGATTTCTATGGCAGCTATCATGAATCAGCCCTCCTTGGGGGGCGTTTGGGCTGAGGGGCCTTCGGGGAACTTCTTTTCCATGCGGTCTATCAGCAGCGCCACGCAGACCCGCAAGGCGTGGATCACGCCGATGAAGCTTCCGATGCTGCTGTGCTCGGCGGTTCGCATTTCTACGGGCACTTCCTCGACGCTCATGCCTTGGCGAAGGACCCAGACGGTGATTTCGGCTGAGTCCAGATAGGCCTGCGGGTAGTTACGGGAGAAGAACGCGATGGCGCGCCGCCCGTTTCCGCGAAAGCCGCTTGTGGGGTCGGATATCCATCGCCCGGCCGCCATTCGCGTTATGAGCCCGATCAGCCGGGAGCCCATCAGCCTCATCAGCGGGAATTGGTAGTCGCCCTTGCCGAGCATCCTCGAGCCGATGGCCATGTCGGCCCGCCCGGCCAGGATGGGGGCTATGAGATCGCGAATCTGGTCGGCGCGGTGCTGGCCATCGCCGTCGAACTGCACGGCCACGTCGTAGTCGTGCCTGGCGGCGTAGATGTAGCCCGTCTGCAAGGCCCCGCCGATGCCGAGATTAAACGGCAGCCGCAGGACGATTGCGCCGTCCTTTTCGGCCAGTTCGGCCGTGGCGTCCATCGACCCGTCGTCGATGACGGCTATGTCCATCTCCGGAGCGTGCCGGCGGAGGTCCGCGATAACCTGGCGGATCTTGCCCGCCTCGTTGTAGGCGGGAATGACGATCAGCACCTTGTGCTCAAGGCTTGTGGTTTCGGCGGTCATGTATTCAGGCCTGTCCTCTGCTCTGAAAAGAAGGTTTTAGCTCATAGCTCATAGCTCTTAGGGTGGCGGAGTCTTGCTCCGGCTCTTGTCGTCAGCCAGGCTCGGCTGCCTGCGCGCCCTATGACCTAAGAGCTAAGACCTATGACCTATGACCTCTTCTCATGTTCCTGGGTGAGCCTGGGGCTCATGTGCGACTGTAATTGCATGCTATCAGGTCCAGCAATCATTATCGGCCGGATTGCCGCGTTGATCCTAAGTCTTTCGTCGCGTAATCTTGTACATAGCGCCCGCGGCCCGGCGGGAGCTTTTGGTTCACCTCCCCGCCGGGCGGTGCCGATAAGACCAGCAACCGACAATGAACACAGAATCCGACAAACCGTTGCCCGACCAGTGGAGTCAGAAGGCCCAGCCGGGCGAGAAGTTGTTTCACCTGGCCAACAAGTGGCGGGCCTCGCCGGCCTTCATGGCCGACACCACCAGGCTCTTCGCGGCGTTCGGCTTTGCGGCCGACGACTTCGCCGACCAGATCGTCGTGGACGTCGGCGCCGGCTCGAGGCTGCGCAGCAGGTTCTTCGCCAAAGCCCGACTGGCCGCCGTCGAACCGCTCGCCGACGACTTTGTCGGCGAGATATCCTGGTGCGACCTCGACCAGGCCGAGAGCCTCTACTCCGAGCCGGCCGAGAAAATGATCGAGCCCCTGCGCGGCCAGGCGTCGCTGGTCATGTGCATAAACGTCCTGGATCACACCTACGATCCCCAGGCGATCCTCGATAACATCCGTTCGTACCTCAGGGACGACGGCCTCTTCCTGCTGTCGGTGGACCTGCACGCGGGCGCCGACGAGCTGCACCCGGTGGCGCTGACACGCGAGTCGCTCGCTCAGATGCTGGGCAAAGCCCGCTTCGAGCCGGTTAGGGCGTACGAGGGGCTTCCCGGCTCGCCGTACTACGGCCACGGCTGGGCCTATACGTTGGTGCTTCGGCCGTCGGCCGGGCAGCGATGCGACGTGGATGCGGTTCAACCCGTGCGCCTGCGGGGCGCGAGGTGGGGTTGGGCGTACAGGCTTGTCTTCGGGGCCGCGCGGACTCTCAAGAGGCTGCTGAAGCCGAACCCCTGACGCGCCGCCGTCGGCCCGGCCGAATACCTTTGGCTGCTTCGCCTGTTGCGTTAGAATGAAATCCCATTACGGCCTGGCGAACTGCCGGGCGTGTCTTGCTGGAGATAGCGTCTGATGGATAAGCCGACTCCCGCCCACTTGAGCAACCGCATGTTCTGGCTTCTCGGTGCCGGCGTGGCAGTGGTCATGCTTGTGGGGACCAGCCGCGAGTTGACCAGGCCGTTCCAGGGCCTGCACGCCTGGGGCAAGGCCGACGGGGCACGGTTCGCCCGGGCGCACGTCGTCTATGGGCTGGGCTACACCAGGGGCCTGATGACCGAAGCGGTCGGCAATCCGCCGCCCCAGCCGCCAAAGCATTACGTCAACCATCCGCAACTGTCGTCCCTCGTCGCGGCCGTGCCGATGTGGGTTTTCGGCCCGCACGAGGGGGTTTCTCGCGGCTACTGGGTCTTCATGAGCGTGTTGGCGCTGCTGGCGATCCTCACGCTGCTTCGGCCGTTGCTGGGCGGCGTCGGGGCGCTGCTGGCGGGGCTTCTGTGGTCGATCTTCCCCCTTACGGCTTACTTCGGAAGCGGCGGGCCTTGCTTCGTGTCGTCGATCCTGGCGACATTCTTCTACCTGAAGCTCATCGGCGAGTTCGGCGAAGTCACCGGCCGGCGGACCTGGCTGTGGGTCGGCCTGATCGCAACGAACTTCCTTTGCCTCCAGTTCAACTGGACGGGCGGCTTCTACTGCCTGGCCCTGGCCGTACACTACGCCGGCCGATGCATACTGCGAAGGCAAAAGCCGCACTGGTTCATGGTGGCCGTGCTGCTGATCACGCCGGTCCTGAGCGCATCGGTGACCTTCGGGATAATGCTGGCTGGTTTTGACTGGGACTACCAGCGGATTATCGACCTGTTCGTGTGGCGAGCCGGCAAGGGCGAGATGACCGGCCAGATGCAAGGCTTCGACTGGGTCGCCTGGTTTGCCAAGTTCTGGGAATTCGCCCTGACTAACTTCACGGTCTACATGATGATCCTGGCGATGATCGGCTTTTTCGTCCACGTAGCCCGCCGACTGATTGCCTACCTCAACGCCAAAGGAACCAAGAAGCCCGTGCCTCTGGTGGCGGGCTCGCCGCAGCTTCTCCTGCTGGTGATGCCTGGAGTGCTCCAACTGCTGATCCTACGCGGAACACTCTGGAAGCACCAAGGCTGGGAATTGCCCCTGGCCCCGTTCATCGCCATCGGCGGGGCCCTATGCCTTCTGGCCTTGTGGGATCTGCTTCGCGGGAGCAGCAAGCTGCTGGCGGCCGTGGCGGTGGCAGCGGTGCTGGCGGCCATATCCATCCCGTGCGTCCTAGGGGCCAATTACTACTTCGACATCCGCTGGCAGCACGACGACCGCATCGCCCTCTGGAAGAAGATCAACCAACTCGTGCCCGCCAATAAGTCGCTTGCGGTGTTTGCCCCCGATATGGACGGTGTTTTCGTTACTCAGAGCAAGGCCAAGGGCGAGGTTATGAGGGCCGAGCCGGCGTGGTACATCGACCGGCCGGTCATCGGCATCCCCGCAAAGCAGGAGGTCCGTGCGGTTTTTGGCGGACTTGGCAACGCGAACGCCAAGGCCGTCCAAGTGATGAACAACCTGGCCCGCTCCCTGCCGCCCAACGCCTCACAGTCCATGGTCGAAGCCATTCGCACAAGAGCGAGGGAGACCCTCCGGCTCGAAGTGCATAAGCTGGCCGTTCAAAACACCCCGAAGATCGTCGCCGAGCTCAAGAGCAGGCGTTCCGAGGCGCCGATTTACCTCCTGCCTTACGGGCTCAATACGGGCTCGCGACAGTTAAACTACTTTCTGGCGATGTACAACGAGGAACTCAACGCCGAATTGAGCAAGCACTTCGCCCTGGTTTACTTCGCCCCCGGCCAGCAGGGCGAAGTCGACAAGGACGGCAACTTCTTCAAGGCGGGCATGCGGGCATACTACGTATACGACGTAACCAAGGATCCGAATGAATCGACCGCATCGCCGCGGTAGGCGCCTTCTGTGCATAGCGTTCGGCGTCAATCAAAGCACGCCGGCGACTCCGGATGGCGGTGGGCGGCGAAGGCTCTGGCTACTTCTTTGTGCGTGTTTCTCGGGGCGCTTAGTGGGGGAAGGTCGTCTTCGGCGAAGAAGCCCACTTCGGTGGTTTCCAGGCTTGTCGCCGGCTGGCCTCCGAGCAGTTTGCAGAGGAAGAAAATCGTGTAGACGTGGAACGCCCTGGCCGCGCGGGCCGAGTGCGCCGCCGAGCCGTGAAGGTAGAAGAGGCGTTCGGCGCGGACCTCGTAGCCGGTCTCCTCGAACACCTCGCGCTGAACGGCTCGGCTGGGCAGTTCGTCGACCTCGGCCCAGCCGCCGGGCATGGCCCATGCGTTGTCGGCGCTTTCGCGGACGAGCAGGATGCGATCCTCCTCGAACACCGCCGCACGCACCACGAGCTTGGGCGTTCCCGGTCCGAACTCGCCGCGCAGCAGGCCGCGGACCGCCTCGACGTCGGCATCGGCCAGGTGCGCGAACATCTCAGCCGCCAGGTCGCGCAGGTACTCGTATCGCTGCACGTCGTAGGGGTTCTCGGTGTAATGCAGGCCGGTGGCGGCGATGGACTCGAGCCGTCGCGCCCAGCCCAGCAGCCGGTTTTGCGGGGCGTCGTCGGTCATGGCGCGACGGCCCCGGCGGCGCCCAGCGGGCGGCGGA
>JAUWQU010000168.1 GCA_030610965.1 Phycisphaerae bacterium | reverse complement strand
CCGGCGGGCGACCGGCGGAGCCACGGCGGGTGGCGGGGTGGCCGAGTTCCTTCTCGCCCCGGCCGGCGAGGCCCATAGTGGGCGAGAGGTCATAGACGACCTGCTCGCCGGGCGGACGGTCGATGCCGAACCGTCGGGCGCCCAGGCCGAGGCGGGGGCTCTTTCGCCGGGGCCGCCCAGCGGCCCGGCCGACGACGTGATAAGCAAGCTCGTTACCCCCGCCGCGGAGACGGCCGAGGCCGATGAATCCGCCGAGGCCGATCGCCGGGCTCACGAGCATCGCCAGGCCGCGCGACACCAGGCCGACCGCGGCGTCATCGACGACCTGCTCGGCAAGGAGCCCGCAAGCGACGCTGCCGACGGCGAGTCCGACGAACCAACGGAGGCCGGCGCCGAATGAGCCCCGCCCAAGGCATCCCGGGCGCCAGCCTTTGGACGGTGGCTCGCCAGACATTCGTGCAGTGCCTCCGCACGAAAGTCGCGGCCGTGTTCGCCGTGCTGCTGATCGCGTCGCTGGCGTTGCTGCCTTCGCTGATGGAAGGCGACGGCACGATGGCGGGGCGGATACGCACGTTCCTCGACTACAGCACCACCGCCGTCAGCGTGTTGCTGTCGCTGGTGGTGGTGCTGCTTTCGGTCGGGCTCATCAGCGGCGACATCGCCGGCAAGCACGTCTTCATCCTTTGCACCAAGCCGCTGAGCCGATGGCAGTACGTGATAGGGCGGTGGCTGGGCGTGGCCCTGCTGGCCGGGGCGCTGCAGGCCGGGGCGTACGCGGCGATCTACCTGACGGCCGGGTACCTGCGAGGCCGGACCGATCTGGCGGTCGGACCCGAGGACGCCCGGGCCGTCGAGACCGAGATATTCGCATCCCGCACCCGAACACAGGCCCCGGCGCCCGACGTGGACGCCGTTGTCCGCCAGCGGATAGAGCAGAAGAAGCAGCAGGGCAACTGGGATGGCGCCGTCCAATCCTACGTGGACAATTACGGCCTGACCTGGCCGGATGCGATAGAGAAGCTCATCGAGGACATGCGTCGCTCGGCCGCCGCCAAGGCCCAGTCGGCCGCGCCGGGCGGAAGCCTGGTCTGGAACTTCACCGGCCTGGCCAGTGCCGGCCAGCAGGCCTACGGCGGGCCGGGCATGGTGGTGGAGGTCGATACCGGCAGCGGCGTGGTGGTTGTGCGGACGCCGCCGGCGATGGTGCATAAGCTGGTCATCTTCGGGCCGGTCTGGGTCGATGGCGCAGTCGGCAGGGTGGTGGGGTTGTGGCAGGACGGCTTTCGCGCGGCTTTTCCGCTCGAGGCCATCAAGGCCCACTTCGCGGATGCCGAGCCGGGCAGCGATGTCAAGGTCGCCGCCCAGCCGACGCTCCAGCTTTCGTACAAGCTCACTCCGGCGGGCCCCGGCGAGGACCGCAACCGCCTGGGTGCGTGGAAGTTCGAGAACCCGTCCAACGGCTTCGTCTACGACATCCCCCCGCAGGAAGTGCGGGTCAGCCAGCAGGCGACGGTGATCCTGCCGGCAGCCGCCGTCGATGAGTCCGGGCGCATGATGGTGCGGTACTTCAACTACTCGGCCGGCAGCGTTACGATGCTCAACAGCGAGATGAGCGTGCTCTACGGCGTGGGCGGCTTCGAGATGAACTTCATCAAGTCCGGCATGCTTGTGCTGATGGGCCTGATGTTCCTGGCGGCGCTGGGCACGTGCGCGGGCGCGGCGATGTCGTTTTCCGTCGGGTGCCTGCTGTGCTTCGTGCTGCTGTGGATCGGCACGGCGCTGCGGTTTCTTACCGAGGCGATCACCTACGGCGCGGGACCGGGCGAGAAGGGCCTGATACCGGCAATGTACAGCGTCGCCGGCGCGATGCTCGCGGTCATGAAGATCATCCTGCCGGACCTGGCCTCGACGCTGTCGACCGATTTCCTCGTCGAGGGCACGCAGATAACGTGGGATTACTTCGGTGAGACGGCCCTGCTGACTGTGGGCCTGCGAGCGGCGGTACTCCTGGCCCTGGGATGCCTGTTATTCCACCGGCGCGAACTGGCACAGGCGCAGGTATAGAACGGTGCGGCTGACGACATGACATACCGAAGAAAGGTGCAACTTGCGTGGGGAGTCCTGGCCGCGGCGATGCTGGTCGGCGCGGGGTTCGTGCAGGAAACGCGCCGCACCAAAAGCGACATCGTGGAGATGATCCCCTTCCGGGCCTTCATCGTCAATTACCTATGGATTCGCACCGACAAGCTCAAGGAAGAGGGCAAGTTCTACGACGCATACCAGCAGGCCGAACTCATCTGCCGGCTCCAGAGGCACTTCCCCGGCGTATGGAGCTTCCATTCGTGGAACATGGCCTGGAACATCTCCGTGGCCACTCACACGCCCCAAGAGCGATGGCGGTGGGTCTACAACGGCGTCAAGCTGCTGCGGGACCGGGGCATCCCGCTGAACCCGCGGAGCATCGTCCTTTACAAGGATCTCGGCTGGATATACCTGTTCAAATTGGGCGGCTACCTCGACGACATGCACTGGGTCTACAAGCGCCAGTGGGCCATGCGAATGCAGGACCTGCTGGGCTCGCCGCCGCAGGGGACCACCCAGGAAGTGATCGACGCCTTCGCGCCGCTGGCCGATGAGAGCCTGCTGGACAAGGACCCCCAGCGCCAGGGCCTCGAGGTGATCCAGAAAGAAAAGCTCGCCGAACTGCTCAAGGACCCGGAGGTCAGGGCCTACGCCGACGAGCTGGCCGCGGTGGGGCTCAAGATCGACCAGAACTTCCTGGCCGCCTACAACCTGTGGAGCCTCGACGCCGCCGTAAGCGCGGTGCGAATCAGATCGCCTCAGCCGCGGAACGAACTGGACCACGCCGTCTACCGACTGGTCAACGATCCGAAATTCGCCGCCCCGCGCGGGCGGGTGCTGGCGCTGCTGCGGGCGCAAATTCTCTGGAACATCTACCGCATGGACCCCGCGTTCATGCTGGAGGTGATGAACGAGTACGGCCCGCTCGACTGGCGCCTGCCGCAACCCACGGGCCTGTACTGGCTGCTGCTCGGGAGGAAGGTCTGCGGGGAAGATTCGCTCGACGATACCGACGTGCTCAACACCCAGCGAAACGCGTTCAACTGCCTCAAGGAGCTGACCTGGCGCGGCCGGCTTACGATGATCGATGCCCGCCCCCGGGCCGACAGGCAGGACGCCATTACGCTCGAACCGGTTAGCGTCGAGAGCCAGATGGAGTTGCCCAACGTCCGGCTGTACCAGTTGGCGGACCTCCGCTACGTCGAGCCGGTCCACCAGGCGTACCTCAAGAACATCGCCAAGCAGGTCAAGGACAGCAAGACGAGGTTCAAGGTCAACCAGTTCCGCGACGGGCACATAAACTACCTCGCCGGCGCCATCAAGGGCTTGTATGCCTCCCACCGCCGCAAGGAGGCGCAGAAGTATTACCACTACATCCGGCAGAACTACCAGCCGCCCGGGCCCACCTGGCAGTACCGCAACGTGGGGGAGTACGTGCTCCATGAGCTGCGCCAGGACGACCAGCCCATACGAGACCTGGCCGAGAGCCAGGTCGCCCTGGCGATGATGACCGCCTACGTCGCACTGGCAAAGGACGAGCGAGCAATCGCGGGCGAGAGCCTCGATTATGCCCGCAAGGCCTACCGTGCTTACCAGCAAGGCCGCAACGAACGGACTCGCCTGGCCCCGCTGCAAGCCTTCTCGGTCGGCGTGGCGGTCAGGCTTATGCTGAACCCCCGCGGGTTGGGCTACAACCTGCCGCTGACCGACCGGGCGGAATTGTACCGCGGCCTGGACGACGGGACCCAACTGCTGGTTTACCCGCGTGTCCGCTCGTACCTCAAGCAGGCCTGCGACATGGAGGACCTGGACTTCGACAAGACATTCCCCGTCCCGGTGGGCTTCAAGGAGGCAAAACCCCGGCAACTGTTGCCGGTCAAGCCCATCGAGCCGAAATAGCAGCCGCCAGATCCAAGCATCCCAAGGCCTGTTCGCTTTGGCGAGCCCGTCCTGTCAGCGCAAAGCCTTTTCCATCAGCTTGAAGCCCAGCAGTGACTGGGTGATGACAAGCTTGTTGCCGATGATGCGGATCGAGCCCTTGCCATCCGGCTTCCACATGTCCTGGCCGATAGTGGACTTTATGCTCTCGATCACGCCTTCCCGCTGTTTCTTCTTCTGCTCGTCGTAGGACTTTTGCTTCCCGGACGTGTCCTTATCGCTATCGCCGAACAGATTGCCGCCGCCTTCGCCGCCTTCGCCTGGCGTGTTCTTGGCCGCGATCTGCATGTCTATCCGCGGGCCCTCGGAGTCCGGAACCACCATCAGGCTCGTGCCGACGTCTATGACGCGGGTGATCATCGTGCGATCGAAGTCCGAACCGGTCGAGACGAGCACCACCCCGCGGTCGACGATCCAGTAGATTCTGTCGAGCTTCTCGCGAGTGGCGTTAACCTCGTCGAAGGCGATGTCCATTGCCCGGCCGGCGCTGATGCGCTTGAGCTTCAGCGTTATCGGCGTGTCCGGACTTACGCCCGCCTGTTCGAGGGCCTTCCAGTTGATGTGGAAGTTGGCGTTGATAACCGTCTGGAAGAACTCCAGCACGTCTTTGAGCGGAACGTCCGTGAAGTCCACCGACCTCATGACCTTGGCGCCCGAGTCGGCCTTGGGCCGGCCCTTGCCCTGGGCCATCTTGACGGCCCTGGCCGTCCCGGCCCGCATTTCGAGGATCTGCTTCTGAGTGGAGACGAGCACCGTTTCGCCCTTGATGCGCCACGCGAGGGCATTGCCCCGCACCAGCGCCCGTGAGAGGATTACGTCCAGCACCTGGCGCCACGTGGTTTTTTCGACCGACACCGCAACCGGGGCCGACCTCTCGATGCCGACGGCGGCCAGGGCTTTCCAATCCACCTGCACCTTGATGCCGGTTTCTACCGAGAAGTCCGCCAGCGCAACGGCCAGCGAGGCCTTCACTGCGTAGCGTTCCGTCTGTTTCTTGAGGAGTTGCTCCGGTGAGACGGGCCGTTTGCCCTCGGCCGTCTGGGCCCCAGCAGCCCAAAGTACACCAATCCCCACGATCGCCCACACTGCTGCTCTCGGTCGCTTCATGACTGCTCTCCCTGACTCTCTGCCCACTGGTAGTACACACTCGCCGCCGGTTAGTAGTGTATGAATAATGCCTGTGCCGCCCGGTGGGTCCGCGAACTCCTGAGGTAATACAGGGAGCCGACTCTCTACGTCTCTATATATAGAATATACACTCGCGGCCGGCAGACAAGGGGCATTTTCTACGATTTTGGCGATTGTTGTGGAGCAGGACTCCTCAGCCGTCAGATTACGTCCCGCAGATAGCCGCGTGCGGTGGCGAACCAGCCTATGCCCCAGTGCCGCTGGCCGTGAAGAAGCAGCGTTGCCATCGCCACTGGCGTCAGTTGGGCGTAGTTCTTTTCGATGTACGTCACCACGGCGGCGGGGTGGTCGCGGATGGGGACCAGTTCGTCGTGCTCGGACGCATCCGCGGCCCTGGCGGCCCGGTCGCGGATGGCCTCCACGCCACTGCGCACGTGGACCTCGAACACCATCTCCGGCTGGACGATGCGCTTGGCCCGCACGACGCCCAGGCAAACGTTCCGCGTGATGGCCTTGGCAGGCAGGGCGAGTTCCTCGAACAGTTCGTCCGTCATGGCCTCGAAGGGGTCCGGGGCCTGGCCCGGGTCGGCGGGTTTTTCCATTATGCCGCCAATCGGGTGGACGCACCCGGCGTTTGAGAAGACCTTGTTGCTTCGCCGCCCCAGCAGCACAAAGCCGTCGCCCGTGACGACCGCGGCCGAGACGCCGAGCGGGTTGGCCAGCACCTCCGCCCCGTGAACGTATCGCAGTTGGGCGTTGGTGAGGTTCGTGCCGACGAATTCCTTGTAGCTGACATCGCCGAGGGTCACAAGCATCGCGGCTTCCTGCGTCTCGCAGTTGATTACGCGGCAGAGCCGGCCGTCGTAGAGCGTACGGCCTTCGGCGGCGGCGAGGCGCGATTGCTCGGCCCAGGCTTCCTCGATGGCGGCCTCGATCTGTTCGTTGGTCGGCCGGCGGCTGTCGGACCAGCGGACCTGCACGCGATCGCGATCGAATTGCCCGACGAAATCCAGAAAGAAGGCCCCGCAGTCGCGGCAGCCGTCCTGGGCTCTATTGTTCGACCACGGCGTCACGCGGCTATTCCCTCAACCAATCCGCCAATTGCTCGGCAAAGTATGTGATGACCAGGTCCGCACCCGCGCGGCGCATGGCGGAGGTGATCTCGATGGCGGCCGATCGCTCGTCCAGCCAGCCCAGCCGGGCCGCGGCCTTGATAGCGGAATACTCGCCGCTTACGTGGTAGGCCGCCAGCGGGGCGTCGAAGCTCCGCTTGACCGCCGCGATGAGGTCCAGGTACGTCGCGCCCGGCTTGACCATCAGCATGTCCGCGCCCTCGTCCAGGTCGGCTCGGGCCTCGGCAATCGCCTGCGACGGCGAGCGGTAGTCCATCTGGTATGTCCGGCGGTCGCCGAAGGTCGGGGCGCTCTCGGCCGCGTCGCGGAACGGGCCGTACATGCTCGATGCGAACTTCACCGCGTAAGACAAAATCGCCACTGGCGAAAAGCCCGCCGAGTCCAGCGCCGAACGGATCGCGCCGACCTGCCCGTCCATCATCGCCGACGGCGCGACTATGTCGGCGCCGCTGCGGGCGTGCGACACGGCCGTCTTGCCGAGCGACTCGAGCGTGATGTCGTTATCGACGTCCTTGCATCCGTCAAGCCGGTCGGTAAGCGTGCCGCAGTGCCCGTGCTCGGTGTATTCGCACAGGCATACGTCCGTGATGACCAGGACGTTCGGCAGTTCGGCCTTGATCTGCCGGCACAGCCGCTGGACGGCGGCATCGTCGTTCCACGCCTCCGAGCCGACAGCGTCCTTTGCGTCCGGGATGCCGAACAGCAGCACGGCCGGGACGCCCTTGCCGTCCCAGCGGCGGACGGTTTCCATGGCGGTATCGACCGAAAGCTGGAACTGCCCCGGCATGGTGGCGATCTCATGTTGCACGCCGGCGCCCTCGCGGACGAACAGCGGGGCGATAAGGTCGTGGCGGCTGAGGCGCACCTCGGCGAGCATTTCACGCAACGTGGCGTTATAGCGCAGCCTGCGCATCCGTGTTGTCGGAAACTCCGAGCCCACAGTTCGCTCCCTTCTCGCTGCCTTTCGCTTGGCCAACCCCGTCCATGGGACCGTAATCATACTCCAAACCCGGCCGCGCGAACAAAGAAAAAGGTCGGGCCCAAACGCGTGAGCGACCTTCCTTCCTGGCGGCTTGCGTTTTCCTAGGCCGATGCAGGAGACAGAGGCTACAGGAGAAGAGGCTACAGGAGAAGAGGCTACAGGAGAAGAGGCTACAGGAGAAGAGGCTTCAGGCTTCAGGCTACAGGCTTCAGGAGAAG
>JAUWQU010000254.1 GCA_030610965.1 Phycisphaerae bacterium | reverse complement strand
TCATCGGCGACTACATAATGTCGCAGCGAGATTACGACACACAGACCATCCACGCCGACACCGCCGCCTTCACCGACTGGGGAATCGACGTTCACCACCCGGAGGGCTACTGGGTTCGCGGCAACGACTGCATACACGTCTACCAAGGCCGGCGGACGAGCATCCCCTACCGCACGCTGTACTCGAAGAACATCGCCAATCTCTTCATGGCCGGTCGCTGCCACTCGGCCACGCACATCGCGATGGGCGGCACGCGCGTGATGAGGCCTATGTGCGCAACCGGCCAGGCCGTCGGCACGGCCGCGGCTGTGGCGACGGCTCACAACACCACCCCGCGCGGCGTCTACCAGAACTACATCGGCGAGCTTCAGCAGGCCCTGCTCCGCGACGGCTGCTACCTGGTCGGCGTCAAGAACGCCGCCCAGGCCGACCTTGCCCTGACGACCGAGGCCACGGCATCGAGTTGGGCAAAGGGCGCCAAGCCCGCCAACGCCATCAACGGCTGGAACCGCGTCGTCGGCGACAACCGCAACGCATGGGCCCCGGACCCCAAGGCCGACGGCACGCCGTGGATCGCTTTCAAGCTGGCCAAACCCGCCGCCGTCGCTGAACTCCGCGTGACGGCCGAAAAGCAGAACGCGGACTTCCACGTCGAGGCCATGATCGACGGCGCTTGGAAAACGGTCGCCAAATCCGCCGGCAACCGCGCCCGGCGAAGCGTGCTGCGTTTCGACCCAGTCACCACCGGCGCCATCCGCCTCGTCGCCGACTCAGCCAAGCCGCCTATGGCGCTGTGCGAGGTCCGCATTTACGCCGCAAAAGCCGGCCGGTAGAGGCGCGGATTGGCGGGGACTGGGTTTTCCAGGCCCGCGCCACCCAAGTTTGGCAAAACTCCCACCGGTGTCGGCGTGTTCAATCACGGGTGCCACTCAGAGCGGGTTGTGCAATGGCGCCAATGACTGCGGCCCGCGTTTTGTCGACTGTTCCGTCTCTTCACGAAAGGATGAATTGCATGAAACGTCATCAACTGATATCAGCCGTTGCGGCAATCACGATCGCCGCCGGCGTGTGCTTGGCCAAGACGCCGGAAAGCGCCTTCAACAGGGACCCCTGGCCCCAAAAGAAGGGCAAGGTGAAGGTTTACATCCTGTGCGGGCAGTCGAACATGCAGGGCCACGCCGCCCTCCGCACGCTGGAATACCTGATCTACAACAAGGAAACCGCCGCCGAATACCAGGAGTGGAAGGACCGCTACGGCTTCTGGAACGAGCGGAGCGACGTATGGGTGTGGACGACCAACGGGGAGCGATACGGCAAGCTCAAGCCCGGCTACGGCGCCAGCGACAAGGTGCTGGGGCCCGAACTCGGCTTTGGCCAGGTCATGGGCGAGAAGTCCGACCAGCAGGTCCTGCTTATCAAGACCTGCTGGGGCGGCAAGAGCGTCAAACGCGACTTTTTGTCCCCTGGCTCGAAGCTGCCCTCCGACGAGCAACTCCAGAAAGAGTTGGAGGGCGCCAGGAAGAAGAACCCCGACGCCACGATGGCAGACGTCAAGGCTCGGTACGGCTTCTACTACCGCGAGACGCTCAAGAGCGTCAACGACGTGCTGGGCAAGCTCAAGGAGCTGTATCCCAAATACGACGAGAAAGCAGGCTACGAGCTTGCAGGTTTCGTGTTCTTCCAGGGCTGGAACGACATGGTCGACGGCGAGCAGCGTACAGAGAAGTACGCCCAGTTCACCACTCGGCTGGCGCAGATGATCAAGGACTTCCGCAAGGACCTCAAGGCCCCCAACCTGCCCGTGGTCATAGGCGAGCTGGGCGCCGGCGGCAAACGCGGCGACTTCCAGGCGGCCCAGGAAGCTGCCACGAAGCTGCCGGAATTCGCGGGCAACGTCAAGTTCGTCAAGACCGTCGATTTCTGGGAGCCGGAGGTCGACAAGATGGTCAGCGAAGGCGTCTGGAAAGGCCCCGACTGGGTAAAGTTCTACAACATCGGCTCTGAAAAGGGCTACCACTACCTCGGCAGCGCGCGCATCCTCATCAAGGTCGGCAAGGCCATGGGTGAAGCCATGATCGAGATGACCGGGGCCAAGAAGGCCGAGTAGCCGCCTTCCGCACAAACCGCCCTTATATCGCGGCCCGGGGCTTTAAGTCGCCTCGGGCCGCTGATATAATACGCAACCATGCACTGGCGAGCCCAGGAAACATCCGACTTGTTGCCGCGATCGGCAGTTCATATCCCGAGCTTCAGGCCAATGTGAACAACTATTGCAACGGAGAGTACACATGTGTCAGTCTTGCTTCCCGGCCGAGGAACTCGCGCAGCGGCGCGAAAGGCTTTTCGACGCTATCGGCGACCAGGCCGTCGCTGTGATTCAGGGCGCTGATAACCCTCAGGCCATGAGACGGTTCCGGCAGTACAACGAGTTCTACTACTTCACTGGCATCGAGGTGGCGCATGCCTATGTCGTGATGGACGGCAAGACTCGCAAGACAACCTTGTACCTGCCTCGCGAGTCGCAGATTTCCAAGGAGCACGACAGCGCCGTGCCAAGCGCCGACAACGTCGAGTACACGATTAAACTGACGGGTGTCGACGGGGTCCGAGGCGTCGAATCGCTCGGGCCGCAACTCCAGAGGCCGGGCGTCGTCTACGCGCCATTCAGGCCGGGCCAGGGCTTCAACATGACGTACGGCACGTTGTCGTCGTGGCAGACCGGCGTGACGGCCGACCCGTGGGACGGCCAGCTCACCAGGAGCGCCCAGTTCATCGACAAGCTTCGCAACCGCTACCCGGGCCTGGAGTTCCGCGACCTGATCCCGATCATCGACGACATGCGGCTGGTCAAGTCCGAGCGTGAGATCGCCCTGTGCCGCCGGGCCGGGCACCTCTCGGCCATCGGCGTCTGCGAGGCTATGCGATCGACCAAGCCTGGCGTGTTCGAGTACCAACTCGACGCGGTCATGCGATACCACTACATCGCCGGCGGCGCCCGCGACCTGAGCTACCCCGCCATCATCGCCGGCGGGCTCAACGCCTGGCACGGCCACTACCAGATGAACAACTGCCCGCTCAATGACGGCGAAATGGTCCTCGTCGACTGCGCGCCGGACTATAACTACTACACCAGCGACATCGGCCGGATGTGGCCGGTCAACGGCACCTACTCGCAGGCCCAGCGCGAGCTTTACGGCTTCGTCGTCGAGTACCACAAGTCCCTGCTTGCCGGCATTCGTCCAGGGCGGATGTACGCGGACATCCAGGCCGAATCGACCGAGGCCATGCGAGCCCTGGTCGCGAAATCGACGTTCTCCAAGCCGATCTACAAGGCGGCCTGCGAAAACATGTGCGAGTTCCCATGGCACCTGTCGCACGCGGTGGGCATGTGCGTGCATGACGGCAGCCCCCGCATGAAGCCGCTGGAGCCCGGCATGATCTTCGCCGTCGACCCGCAGATGCGCGTGCCCGAGGAGCGGCTGTACATCCGCTGCGAGGATACGATCGTCGTCACGGAAGACGGCATCGAGAACTTCACAGAGGCCGCCCCGCTGGAACTGGACGACATGGAGAAGATGATGGCCGAGCCGGGGATGCTCCAGACATCCCCCCCGCTGAGCGAGTAGGTGACGGACATGACCAGCGAGCAATCCTCCTCGCCAGGCCGGCGAATATGGCACACGGCGCCGGCCAGGAAATTCAACGAGGCCTACCCGATCGGCAACGGCCGGCTCGGGGCGATGGTCTTCGGCGGCGTGTATCACAACACCAAGAACAATGACCGCCTGTCGCTGAACGTCGATTCGCTCTGGTGGCGCTGCGAGACCGACGACCGCCACAACCCCGCCTCGCTCGAGGGCTTCCGCGAGGCGCGCAAGCTGCTGCTCGAGGGCAACCCAAAGGAGGCCCAGCGGCTCGTGCGGATGACGATGACGTCATGCCCGAAGGAGCAGCCGCCATACGTCCCGCTGGCCCAACTGCTGATGGTCTTCGAGGACCACTACCGCGGCGTCGAGTTTGAGGACTACGTCCGCGAACTGGACCTCGAGACAGCCATCGCTCGCGTGTCATATACGTTCAAGGGCATACGCTACCACCGGGAGTATTTCGCCAGCGCCGCAGACGGCGTGGTCGTGGCGCACTTCACCGCCGAGACGCCCGGGGCGATGAGTTTCTACGCCGACCTCGTCCGGAGGCCCTACTCGGGCCCAAGCTCGCAAATCGACGACAGTACGATCCAGATCGAAGGCTCCGCCGGACCCGCGGGGGTTCGATACGCCGGCAGAACCAAGATCCTCGCCGCCGGCGGGCAGTCCGGCACCAAAGGCGACTTCGTCTTCGCAAGGGGCGCAGATGAGGTAACGCTTCTGATCGCCGGCAATACCGACTACGACGGGCACGACCCCCGCGAGCTTTGCGAGGCCGCCCTGACGGGCGCATCGCGAAAGACCTACGAGCGGCTCCGCGCAGACCACGTCGCCGATTACCGCGGCCTGTTCGCCCGCACGACCATCAATCTGCCGCGGGACGAGAAGGTCGCCGCCCTGCCGACCGACGAGCGGCTCAAACTCGTCGCCGACGGCGCGGACGACCCCGACCTGGTCGCGCTGTACTTCCAGTTCGGGCGGTATCTGCTGATCTCATCGAGCAGGCCGGGCACGCTGCCGGCTAATCTTCAGGGAATCTGGAACGACACGTTCCTGCCGCCTTGGTAGTCAAAGTACACCATCAACATCAACGCCGAGATGAACTACTGGCCGGCCGAGGTGTGCAACCTCTCCGAATGCCACCAGCCCCTGCTGGACTTCATCGACAAGGTGGTCGTCAACGGGCGCATCAGCGCCGAAAAGCTCTACGGCTGCCGCGGCTTCGTCGCCCACAACAACCTCGACGGCTTCGCCGACACCGCCGTTGTCGGCGAACCGGACGCCGCGTACCTCTGGCCGATGGGCGGGGCCTGGCTGACGATGCACCTGTGGGAACACTACCGCTTCACCCGCGACATGGACTTCCTCCGCAATCGAGTCTACCCGGTGATGGTCGAGTGCATCGCGTTCTTCATGGACTACCTCCACGAGGACGACCGGGGCAGGCTGCTTACGGGCCCGTCGGTCTCGCCGGAACTTTCCTACGTCCTGCCCAACGGCGCCACGGCGGCGGTCTGCATGGCCCCCGCCATGGACTGCCAGATACTCGACGCACTTTTCGGAGCGTTCAACGAGGTCTCCGAGACGCTCGGCGAGGACCCAGACCTGCGGGCAAAGGTCGCCGAGATGAGGGCCAAGGTCCCGCCGCAACAGATCGGCCCCCACGGAAGGCTGCTGGAGTGGCAGGATGACTACGTCGAGCAGGACATCGGACACCGCCACATCTCGCACATGTTCGCCGTCTTCCCCGGCCGGCAGATCACGCCGGACGGCACGCCGGAATTTGCCCAGGCCGCGAAAAAGTCGCTAGAGCGCCGCATCGAGCACGGCGGCGGAAAGAGCGGCTGGAGCAGTTCGTGGATAAGCTGTAGCTGGGCACGCCTGCTTGAGGGCAACCCGGCCCAGCGCCAGATCATGCACATCCTGCGTCACTGGACGTACCCCGGCCTGCTGGACGGCCATCCGCCGGGTGTGTTCCAGATCGACGGCAACTTCGGCGCCACGGCCGCGGTGGCGGAGATGCTTCTCCAGAGCCACCTGGACTTCATCCGCCTGCTGCCGGCCCTGCCCGACGCCTGGCCGGAAGGCGCGGTCGAAGGCCTGCGAGCCCGCGGCGGCTTCGAGGTGGACATCGCGTGGCGTGTCGGTAAGCTGACCAGGGCAACGGTGCGAAGCACGCTCGGCCTTGCCTGCGCAATCCTCGATGCCGGCGCCATGCGAGTAACCTGCGACGGCAAGGAAGTAGCGCTCGTCCGCGAGCGCGGGCTCATAAAGTTCGACACTAAACAGCACGCCGCGTACGAAGTGACGACCGTCTGAGCGCGACATCACCAGGAAGCATCGGCTGCCGGCGTTCGGCGGCCGCGTAAAGTTCGGGCAATACCAACCATTTTAGCCGCCGGCTCAACGCCGAATGCGGCGCGTCGAGAAAGGCAGAAGCGACAATGAGGCATTGGACAGCAATTTCCTTCGTAGCGGCAACCGCGGCGTTACTGGT
>JAUWQU010000325.1 GCA_030610965.1 Phycisphaerae bacterium | reverse complement strand
CCACGACCACGGCAGCAAGGTCCGGGTCCGGGAAGTAGCGGTAGTCGTGGCTCTCCTCCTTCTCGCGCTGGAAGACCGTAATCCCGCGAGCGTCGTCGTAGCCGCGATTCTGCTTGCCCTTCTTGCCGAAGGCGTAGCCTTCCCGATCGGCCTGCCACTGGGCGTACTGGCGGGTGATCTCGTATGCGACCGTCCGCTCGAGGGCTCGGAAGCTGTTGAGGTTTTTCACCTCGACGATGGGCGTCTTGAACAGCCGGCCGTCGCGTTCGATGTGCAGATTGATGTTGGGCTCGAACCGCATGTGCCCCCTCTGCATGTTGGCCTCGCTGACGCCCAGCCAGCGGACCAGCCTGTGCATGCCCCGGCAGTATGCCATCACCTCCTCGACGGTGTTCATGTCCGGCTCGGAGACTATCTCCAACAGCGGCACGCCGGCGCGGTTGAGGTCCACGCCGGTGTGCGACGGGTTGTCGTGGACGTTCTTGCCGGCGTCCTCCTCGAGGTGGGCCCGCAGGACGCGGATATTGCGGGTCGTGCCGTCGGATAGCGCGACCGCCAGCGCGCCGTTGCTGCTAAGCGGCATGTCGTACTGGCTGATCTGGTAGTTCTTCGGCAGGTCCGGGTAGTAGTAGCTCTTGCGGTCCCACTTGGTCAGCGGGGCCACCTCGCAGCCAAGAGCCAGGCCGACCTTCATGGCAAGCTCGACTGCGCGGGCGTTCATCACCGGCAGCGAGCCCGGCATGCCCAGGCAGACCGGGCATACGTTCGTGTTCGGCTCGTCGCCGAAGTTGTTGCGGCAGCGGCAGAACATCTTCGTCGCCGTCGCGAGTTCCACGTGAATTTCCAGGCCGATAACGGCCTTGACATTATCCGAAGAGTCGACCATTCGGCATCCTCTCAATACATCCCGATGTCAAGCAACGCCATCAATGCTATCGCCACTATACACACGACCGCGAAGCTGCAAAAGCAGGCGATCGCGGTTTTCATCGCGCCGGCGACCTCGTCATCGCGATGCTCGCCCATCCGTATGGCCGCAAACGCGCCGGCCTCGATGGCCAGCAAGGCCAGTATGCCCGCCAACGTCGGCCCCGGCAGCAGGTGCCCATGCCAGTAGGCGATGCCCGGCGTGAGCAGCGTCGGCCTGACGAAAGCCGAGACCAGCACCGCGTGGTAGCCCAGCCAAAGCAGCACCACCGGCAGGCGACGCGCCCACCAGATGACCAATACGTTCAACAGGCTGCCTGCCAGCAAAAGGATCACGCCACTCTCGCTCTCGTCTTGGCGCTCCGGTTCCGGGGGCTTGTCGTCCCCGGCGAGGGGCGGTACGTGTTTAGCGATATGTCTTAGCACCGTTGACGGTGCTTTGCACGCGCGACAGCGGGGGCAAAGGCCCGTGAACGGGCCTCAGAAGGCGCCAGAGCCAAAGCCATTGGCGGAAAGCGGGGACGAGTTAGCAACGTGCGATCGACCTTGCCCTTGCATCGACGGCGGCGCACTGGATAATGCGCCGCTGGCGCACAAGTCGGCCTTGCTGGCCGCATTGCGTTTTGCCGTTCGTCATAGTCAGGAGAAAGCGTCATGGCCAGAACCGGTCGAGGCAGCAAGAACGTCCTCATGCTCATCGGCGGCGTTTACCACCCGTTCGAGGCCTGTGCCAAAATCGCCAAGAGCATCCTGACCGCCAGCGGACGATATGAACTCACCGTCACCGACGACCGCAAGGTGCTGGCCGGCGCGCTGAAGAAGTTCGACGCCGTGATCCTATACACGTGCGGCGGCAAGTTGACGGCCGGGCAGGAGGCCGGGCTGGTCAAGTACGTCCGCGGCGGCGGCGGGCTCGTGGCCGTCCACTCCGCCAACTCCATAAGCGACGACAACAAGGATTACATCGGGCTTCTCGGCTCGCAGTTCGACACGCACCCGCCCAGGCAGTCGTACATCGACGTGAAGATCGCAGACCCCTCCCACCCGGCCACCACTCGCCTGAGCGACTTCAGCCTGACCGAGGAACTGTACGTCCTGAAGAACCTCGCCCCGGACATCCGGGTATTGGCGACGACGACATATCGCTCGGCCACGACTGCCGTCATGTACTGCCGCGATGCGGGCAAGGGGCGCGTGTTCTACACGTCGCTGGGCCATTCGACGGAGCAATGGCAGCTTTCGAGCTTTCAGCGGAGCCTGCTTCACGGCCTGGACTGGGCGGCGGGCGGCGAGCCTATCCGAACAGGCCCGATTCGCTGCGCGATTCTGGGGTACGGGCCGTCGTTCAACATGGGCCGCCATCACGCAACGCGGATAAACGCCACCGAGGGCCTCACGGCGATCGGGGTATGCGACATAGACCCGGCCCGGACCAAGGCCGCCAAGGAGGACTTCCCGAACTTCCGCACCTGGCCCAACGCCAATAAGATGCTCGCCGACCCGGACGTGGACCTGGTTGTCTCGATCCTGCCGCACAACATTCACGCCAAGTACGCCATCAAGTGCCTAAAGGCCGGGCGGCACGTCATTACGGAAAAGCCATTCTGCGTGACGCTCAAGGAGGCCGACGCGATGGTCGCGGCCGCAAAGGCCAAGGGCCCGATGCTCACGTGCTACCACAACAGGCGATGGGACGGCGACTTTTGCACGATCCGCCGGATGATCCGCCAGGGGCTCATCGGCGAGGTCTTCGAGATAAGCTGCGGCTTTTCCGACTACCGCAAGCCGCGCCACTGGTGGCGGTCGGACAAGGCCATATCCGGCGGGAACATGTACGACTGGGGCGCCCACTTCACCGACTGGGTCCTCCAGCTCATCCCCGAGAAAATCGCCGCCATCCAGGGCTTTTTCCAGAAGAAGGTCTGGCACCAGGTCACCACCGAGGACCACACGCAGGCGATTATCCGCTTCGCAAACGGGGCGATGGCGGACATCGTATTCTCCAGCATCTCAGCCGTCGGCCGGCCCAGGTGGCGGATTTTGGGCACCGGCGGCGCGATCGTCGACGACGGCTCAGTCGACAAGGGCTGCCGCGTGGTGACTTGCGAGCAAGGCCAACTCGTCGAGCGCCAGGTAAAGTGGGACGCCGGCATCCACGACGAGTATTACCACAACATCGCCGACCACCTGCTGTTGGGCGACGAGCTAATGATAAAGCCCCAGGAGGCCCGGCGGATTATCGGCGTCCTCGAGTGCGCCGAGAAGTCCAGCAAGTCCGGAAAGGGCGAGGTGTTTGCCGGCGAGGCGTAGGCAAAAAAAAAGCTCGGACGCTCCGTAGTGCATCCGAGCTCATCCGCAGACCATGTTGAAAGCGCCAGGTTCATTCTCCAACCAAGTCTACGGATCCATCAAAACATTCTAGGACCCTCGCGGGGCAAAAAGGGGGAAACGAGAAAAAATCGCCCCACTATTCGACGAGCCCCGTCGGGTGCTTCTCCAGGAACTCGGCGTGTTGGGCCCTGCCTGTCTCGCCGAGGCGCCAGCAGTACTTGCCAAGCATGTCGCGCGTGTGGTACGGGCCGCCCTCTCGCATGACGGTCCAGAGCGGGTCCTCGCGATGTTCGCTGGTCTTCATCATCTCCTCGGTCCAGGCCGACAGGATCGCTTCGCCGCGGTCGGCCAGGTGCGGCTCGGTGTCGGCGAGGTTCACAAGTTCGTGCGGGTCCTC
Source organism: Phycisphaerae bacterium (assembly GCA_030610965.1). GTDB lineage: Bacteria > Planctomycetota > Phycisphaerae > SM23-33 > SM23-33 > JAUWQU01. The sequence continues at coordinate 1,804 of JAUWQU010000325.1, read as the reverse complement.
GGCCACGTTGAACAGCATCCGCGAGGGCATCTGCTTGAGTCCGGTGTGATACGGATGGAGGTACATGTAATCGCCCCACCGCACCGACCGCATGACCGACCAGCAGCACTGGCTGACGACCAGGCTGTCGCGCCCGCTGTCGGCGGAGGCCCGGAAGGCGTCGGCGAAGCTTCGCCCGTCCCAGTGGTCGGCCACCTTCCCGCCGGCAAGCTCGACGATGGTCGCGGCCACGTCCGTCTGGTAGTGCAGGGCGGCATCGACGCGGCCCTTGGAGCCGAGGCCGGGCCAGCGGATTATCATCGGCACCCGGGAGACCGACTGGTCCGCCACGGCGTGGTCGGCGATGACGTTCAGCTCCCCCATCCCCTCGCCGTGATCGCTGGTGATTATCACGATCGTGTCGTCCAGCACGCCCTTGTCGGCCAGGGCTTTGAAGATTCGCCCGCACCACTCGTCGGCGTAGCGGATGCCGCAGTCGTAGCCGTCGATGAACTTGCGGTAATCGCCCATCGAGGCGACCTGCGACGGCTGGCGCGGCTTTGTTGACGCCTGGCCATACCCGCCGCCCGGCTCCTGCGGGCTACCCGGGCCGAAGCCGTCCCACTGCCGCTGGCGCATCTCCTCGGTGTACCAATCCTCGATGGGCTCGCCCGCGAATGGATTGCCGAACTCCTCCGGCGCCCGATACGGCGTGTGCGGGTCCCAGATGTTCACGTGCAGCATCCAGTTGTCGCGCTCGGCGTTGCGGTCGATCCAGTCCAGCGCGACGGGCACGACCTGCTCGGCGCTCTCGCCACCGTTGAGGCCGGTGTTGTACATCTCACGCCAGCCCTCGCAGAACCACCATGCCGAGTGACGAGCCGCGAACGGACTCACCGACACCGGGTAAAGCCCAGCCATCGCCAGCGACTGAATGAAACCCGGACGCTTGCGAAACTCGCAGAACGGGCGCTCCCGGCCTGTCGGCCTCATGTCCGCCGCAAGCCCGCCGTGATTGACCACGCCCGAGTGAATGCCAAACCGCTGGCTGAACGTGCTCGCCCGGCTGGGCAGGCAAGGGGCGTCGGAGACGTAGCAGTTCTCCAGCCGAACGCCGTCGGCCGCCAGCCGGTCAATGTTCGGCGAGGTGTCACGCAAATAGCCGTAACATCCCAAGTGATCCGCCCGCAATGTGTCGATGTCGATATACAGTATCCGCATCGCTGATGCTCCTTAAAGTAGTAATCAAGTACCCACATATGATATCCAACGCGAGTTGCGGAGGCAACGGGCAATCGGGGGGGCGTGTGACACACAAGCTCCAAATCACAAGCACCAGAATTCAAACAAGGGCCAAACGGAAAGACAGCCAATTCCAAACGGAGACGAAACGGCGAAGAAGCAAAGGTTTCCGCCGACTCGCAGGTTCAACAAGCCCCACAAACCATGCGTCCCGAAGCCCAGGGATAGCAATCCCTGGGTAATCGATCACCCCAACCCCTCCGACCCAGGGATTGCTATCCCTGGATCCCCTCCGACCCAGGGATTGCTATCCCTGGATCCCCCGCCGACCCAGGGATTGCTATCCCTGGGCTTCGACAACAAGGAGTTCTCGTTCCACCGGGAGGATTCTCTTCTTCGTGATTGGCGTGTGGAGTCTGGTGCTTATTCGGCACCGGGCGCTCGTGGTTTGGATCTTCGGGGCACGAAGTGCCCGGCGCGTTCGCTTTGACGGTTGACCGTTTCGCCCGGGCGCGACACAATGGTTGTGTTGTCGGCTGGTCGGTTTGGACGGTCACCGACGTGTCGGGCGGTGTTTCAACGG
>JAUWQU010000248.1 GCA_030610965.1 Phycisphaerae bacterium | reverse complement strand
CGCGACGATGGATTTCATGGACCTCGAGCGCGAGCGCGGCATCACCATCACCTGCGCCGCCACGCAGGTCGAGTGGAAGAGCTGCGTCTTCAACCTCATCGACACGCCTGGCCACGTCGATTTCACCGTCGAGGTCGAGCGGTCGCTCCGCGTGCTTGACGGGGCGATCATGGTCCTCTGCGCCGTCGGTGGCGTGCAGAGCCAGTCGGTCACCGTCGACCGCCAGATGAAGCGCTACCGCGTGCCGCGAATCGCCTTCATCAACAAGATGGACCGCACCGGGGCCGACCCGCAGCGGGTCCGTCGCGACATGATCGAGAAGCTCTCGCTGAACGTCGTGCCGATCCAGCTCAACATAGGCGCCGGCGAGGATTTCACCGGCGTTATCGACCTGGTTACGATGCAGATGCACAGCTTCGCCGGCGACAGGGGCGAGGACGTCGTACGCGGCGAGATCCCGGCCGAATACGTCAAGCCCGCCCAGCAGGCCCGCGCCGAGATGCTCGAGGCCATCAGCATGTACAACGACGAGCTGATGGAGTTGCTGCTCGAGGACAAGCCGATCTCCGAGGAGATGATCCGCGAGACGATCTCCCTTGCGACGATCAACCGCGACATCGTGCCGATGATGATGGGCTCGGCCTTCAAGAACAAGGGCGTCCAGCCGCTGATGGACGCGATTTGCGACTACCTGCCAAGCCCTCTGGACCGCACGGCCTTCGCTCGCGATCACGACAACGAGGGCGCCGAGGTCCCGCTGAACTGCGACCCGCAGGCGGCGACCGTGGCGATGGTATTCAAGATCATCGACGAGAGCTTCGGCCAGCTCAGCTACGCCCGCGTTTACCAGGGCCGGATCGCGAGAGGTGGCGTCTACCGCAACGCCCGGACCAACAAGCCTCTCCGCGTGGGCCGGATCGTCCGCATGCACGCCGACGACCGCGAGGACGTCGACGAGGCCTGCCCGGGCGACATCGTGGCGATGGTTGGCGTGGACTGCGCCAGCGGCGACACGCTTTGCGGCGAGGGAGTGAACTACTCGCTCGAGAGTATTTTCGTGGCCAACCCGGTGATCAGCCTTTCGCTCACCCCGGCCGGCAGCGCCGACCAGGACCGCATGGCCAAGGCCCTCAACCGGTTCATGAAGGAAGACCCGACCTTCCGCGTATCGAGCGACCCCGAGACCGGCGAGACCCTCATCGCCGGCATGGGCGAGCTGCACCTGGACGTCTACGTCGAGCGGATGCGCCGCGAGTACAAGGCCGACATCACGGTCGGCGCTCCGAACGTCAGCTACCGCGAGGCGCCGACGATCGAGTCGAAGTTCAACTACCGCCACAAGAAGCAGACCGGCGGGTCCGGCCAGTACGCACACGTGGTCGGCAGGCTCGTGCCGCTGCCGGACGACGCCGGCGCGCCGTACGAGTTCGAGGACAACGTAAAGGGCGGGCGGATTCCCCGCGAGTACATCCCGGCTGTCGGCAAGGGCTTCGTCGAGGCCCTCAAGCAAGGCCCTCTGGCCGGCTACGAGATCGTCAAGTGCAAGATGTGCCTCGACGACGGCACGTACCACACGGTCGACTCCAGCGAGATGGCCTTCAGGATCGCGGCGATGGAGGCGTTCCGCCAGGCCTTCCGGGCGTCCAAGCCGTGCCTGCTCGAGCCGATCATGGGCGTCGAGGTCGAGACGCCCAGGGAGTACCAGGGGCCCGTCGTGGGCGACCTCAACAGCCGGCGCGGAATGATCCTCGCCACAGAGAACCGCGAGAACTACTGCGTGGTGAGGGCCGAGGTGCCGCTTGCCAACATGTTCGGCTACGCGACGATCATCCGCAGCCTCACCAAGGGCATGGCCACATTCACGATGGAGATGGCCCGATACAGCAGGGTGCCGAAGAAGATCGCCGACGAGATCATCGAGTTCCGCCGAAAGCAGAAGGAAGCCTCCCGGAAATAATACGCGACTTACAGGGACGACTCGATCTGTTGGGCCGCGGCTGTGTTGCCGGCTTGCTTGAGCAACTCTGCCAGGCGGGCGCCGAGTTTGTAATTGGACGTCTCGCGGCGGATCTCGGCGGCGGCGTCAGACCTGGTCGTCTTGGCGAACAGGGCCTGATACATCCGCATGGCCTCGGCCTTCTTGTTGTTGGCCACGAGAAGCTCCTCGGCCTTTGAGGCCGCGGGCAGGACCACGTCAGGCACGATGACGCATTCCATGGCCGCGGTTTGATAAATCCTGATGGCCCGGGCGGTCTGGCCCCTCTCTCGAACATCATCGCCCAGCGCCAGGAGGATCTTGCCCTTGAGGTCCGGCCGCCTGCCGTAAACGGCCAGGCTTTTCTTGTACGCCATCTCTCGCTTGCCCGGCTCCTCGAGCGTCGGCACCAGGTCGAGGATCATCTGGCAACTCTGCTCTGGGTAGGCCGCGGCGGTCCTGCTGATCAGCAGGCTGAAAAAGCGGTCGAGGCTTTTGGTGGAGAGGCGGTTTTCCTTGCGGAGGCTTACGACCATCCGCCAGGTCTGGCCATAGGCGATGTTTCGCTGGATGGCCAGGTGCAGCAGGCCCACCATCATATCGGAATCGAGCTTCTTCTTGGGCTTTACCCACTCCAGCGCCACCTTTGGCGCCGCGGAGTCCCCGGCCTTGTCCACGCGGGCCTGGTAATCGGCCGCCAGCGCCTTGAGCGGCTCGACGTCGCCTTCCTTGTCGCCTTCGCGGCAGGCTTCGGAAACCAACTTCGCCAGGGCTGCGGCGGACTCCGCCTGCTCGCGGCGCTTCTGCGGCAGCAGGGCGGCGGCCCCCACGAGCACCAGTTCAGTGTCCATGATCTTCTCGCCGGTGGCGGGGTTGTAGACGTTGCCGGTGAAGTAAAGCTGGTTCTGGTATCGTCCCGCCCCGCCGGACCAGGAGGCGGACGTGCCGGCCGGGTTGAGCTGGAAATACGTGAACCACGCGTGGCCTATTCCGGACTCGCCCTTGCCGTAGACGATCGCGGCCGGAACGCCGAGGGACTTGGCGATCTGCGAGGCGTAGTAGGCCTGTTCGATGCACACCCCGCCGACCTTGAGCAGGTTGGGCAGGGTGTAATCCAGCGCCTCGATCTTCTTGGGCACCTTTTTCATGTAATAGTCGTCGTCGTACTTCACGTGGAAGTACGCCGGCCCGAGGTCGACCATGCGGAAGTACTTCTTGGCCGCCCAGTCCCGTTCGGCGATGTTCAGCCGGGTGTCGGCCAGGTAGCGGGACAGTTCGTAGGGCATCTTCTTGAGGTCGTAACGGAATCGCCTCTTGGAGTCGGTGTAGTAGTTGAAGCTTTCGACCATACTGGCCGGGCTGGGCTGCTTCTTGTAGTGGCGGAGCGTTTTGGCCGTGGCGAATGCGACGGCGAGGTTGGGGTATTCCAGGACCTTTTCCGGCTCGGCGGCCTGGAGCTCGGCGAACTGTTCGAGGGCCTTCTCCGGCGAGTCGACGTCCTCCAGGCCGCGGAACAGCGTCCGGCGCACTTCTTCGTGGCCCAGAAGCCACTGGGCGAGTTGCGGATTCGCGGCTTTGGATTTGCCCTCCAACTCGGCCAGGTATTTGCAGGCGAGCATGGCGTGAACCAGTTCGTTTCCGGCGTCGAAGGCCTCCATCCGCCCCGTCGCCAGCCAGGCCGTGGCGACGGACTCGATTCGCTTGACAAGCTCCCCGCGCTTCTCCGGCCCGGTATTCAGGCGCAGCTCGTCGTAGACGGCCCGCACCAGCCACTGCTCTTCCCTTGGCCCGGTGAACTTGACGATACCGCCGTCTCTTGACCCCGCCGCCGGCGCGGCCACTGCCACCCCGGCCACCGCGAAGGCCGAGAGAATCGTCACTGCCGGCAGCGCCCTGCGAATAAGCCCGCGAAATGCCAACATAGAACGCTCCTTTCAGGTAAACAACGGGGCTCCGACAACAGGAAACGGCCCGTGTCCCGCCCGGGCGCCGAACCCAACACTCGTACCTTCTACATGTTTGACGGCCACCAGGCCAGTTTATTGCGGAAGGTGAGCGAAAGAAACACCCCTCGGTCCGGGCGGCAAACCTTATCGAAACTGTGCGCCTTATTCAAGTAGCGGCCCCGGCGTACCGAAAGCAACTTGTAGGGTTTGCCCTGTCTCCGTCGCCCGCGGCGCGGCCGGCACGTGGGGTGGGGTATTTGGGAAGCGATATCGAAAGGCAGGGCCCGATTATGCTGGGAAACGAACAAGCCGTTTCAAAGCTCTTGCACAATTGCGTGCTCTCGTACAAGTTTGGCCTCAAGCCGTTCCGCCGCTGCGTCGATTGCGAGCTCCAGAGCGTTCGTCAGTGCCCGCCGATCCGGGCGAGCATACTGCTGGTGCTGGCGGTAGCGATCGAGGGTGCGGCGGCCTGGTACTTCGGCGGGGCGGTCCTCAACACCATCTTCGTAATGACGGGCCTGGTGGCGGTCATCATGCTGTCGCTGATAAACTCCCGGACTGATGAGCGGGAACGCAGCCGGCACCGGCTCCAGCAGCTTCGCCGCGAGCAGGCCGAACAGCACGAGTTCCTCAAGAAGCTCTCCCCGCTGGATAGCCTCGACGAGTGCCTGGAGTACATCGTCGACAGCGCCATCGAGCGCCTGCGCTGCCGCCGGGTGTCGGTGATGCTTGCCGACGAGGCCGGCGAATACCTCTACATCGCCGCCTCCCGAGGCGGGCCCCAGAACGTGATCGACTCGACGCGGATCCCCGTCGGTGAGCGAATCGCCGGACGGGTCTTCCAGTCCGACACGCCCATCCACATTCGCGGCCCGCAGAACGCCGACGAGGCCCTGCCGATAGATTCCGACGCGATCATGTCCGCGCCGCTGCTGCTGTCGAATATGAACTGGGGCAAGATGCGACTCGGCGTGCTGAGCATTACCGAGCCCGTCGGCCGGGACGACTTCACCATCGAGGACGAGTTCGTCTTCAGCAATATCTGCGAGGCCTCCGCGGTGGCCATTCACAACCACCAGGCCGTCGCGCGGGTCAAGCGGTCCAACGTCGAGTTCCTCGAAACGCTCGTCAACGCCATCGAGGCGCGCGACACGTACACCCGCGGCCACAGCGAGAGAGTGGCCCGCTACGCCGTCGCCATCGGCGAGCGGATGTCACTGTCCGAGAAGTCCATCGAGCAGTTGAGCATGGCCGGCCGACTGCACGACATCGGCAAGATCGGCATGGCCGACGAGATACTCAACAAGCGCACCAAGCCGTCAGAGGACGAGTGGGACCGCATCCGACTGCATCCGGTCATCGCGACAGAGATGCTGGCCGGGGCCTCCCTGGTCAGCGGCGCCTTGGACGCCATCAGGTGCCACCACGAACGCCTGGACGGCTCGGGCTATCCGCAGGGGCTTTCCGGCGGCGACATTCCTCTGCCGGCCAGGGTTATATGTGTGGCCGACGCGTTCGACGCCATGACCACCCGCCGGCCATACTCCGAGCCGCTGAGCCTGCGCGAGGCCCTGGCCGAACTGCTCAAGAACGCCGGAAAGCAGTTCGACCTCGCATGCGTCGAAGCCCTGGCCGAGGCCGTCGGCTCCGGCAAGCTCGCCGACGTCCTGCCCGCCGAGACCGAGTCGGCGCCAGTAGCCTGAGGCTTCAGGGGGAAGGCTTCAGGCTTCAGGCTTCAGGCTTCAGGCTTCAGGAAAAACGGCGGGGGGGCACATCAGACATCAAGGAGCTGGAGAAACTGAGCCTCGCAGTGATCGGATAAGGCCGTTGAGTACACGGGATGTTTCGGAACACGCCGACGACAGCAAGTTGCCATCTTTGCCGTCCATGTAACCAAGTCGGATCGCCAGGGAGACCTGGAACTGCAACTCGCACACTGAACCGTAGGCCATGTCGAGAAAACGCAGATAGTCCGCGTGACCATTGCGGGCGCAGCCTTCGACGATGTTCGAACCGCAGGAGACTGCTGCCCGGCGCATCTGCTGCGTCAGGCCAAACTGCTCGTGACGCGGGAATTCCATCGTGGCCCTATATACGGCCAATGCCAGCGAATCCGCCAATTCGAACGCTCGCAATTTGGTGTGATCCCGCATGGGTTCGATTCTAGCTACGAGCCAGGAAAAAGAAATGCCAAAACAGGCTGCAAGAGAAAAGGCTTCAGGCTACAGGCTTCAGGCTTCAGGCAACAAGAGAAGAGGCTTCAGGCAACAAGAGAAGAAGCTTCAGGCTACAGGCTTCAGGCAACAAGAGAAGA
>JAUWQU010000334.1 GCA_030610965.1 Phycisphaerae bacterium | reverse complement strand
GGACCAGATGGCGTTGCGAACGGATGCGCCGTACATGCGGCCGGTAAGCTCGCGGAAGTCGGCGAGGTTTTCGGTTTCGCGGACGAGCGTCTTGGTCGTCCGTACGCCGCTGATGGCCTCGTTGTACGCGGCGGTGATATTGGAGTTTGCGCGGCGGGCCTCGCGGTCGGTCTTCAGGATGCGCTTCTGGAAAAACATGCTCACCCAGGTCATCGGCGGCACGACCAGGATCACCGTCAGCCCCAGTTGCCACCTGAACGCCACCATTACGATCGCCACGCCGATGAGTATGAACGTGCCCCAGACGATGTCCAGCAAACCCCAGGCGAGGATTCGCGACAGGCGGTCGCAGTCGCTGGTCAGCCGGGCCATGAGCCAGCCGACGGGCCGGCGGTCGTAGTAGCTGAACGACAGGTCCTGGAGCCGCTCGAAACCCGCCTGTCGGAGGTCGTGGCTGATGCCCGGCGAGATGATCGACCCGAGGTAGATGAACATATACACGCCGAACGAGAACACGCAGACCATTGCCACGTATATCCCGCCCCAGAGCCACAGGTTCGCATCGGCGCCATGGTCGACCACGTCGTTGATCATCGACCGCGTCACGAGCGTGAAGCAGATGTCGAGCCCGGCCATCGCAAGGGCCATGACAACCATCCCCGCCATCGCCCGCCATTGCCGCCTGCCGAAGCTGAGGATCTTCAACCACAGGCGCGGACTGAGCCGGCCCTTGTATTCTTCCTCATGCATGGCGGTGTCGGTCATGACTGGGAGCCCTCTCGCGAATCCGCCGGCGGGAGACCGTCTTCCGCGGCCTCGGCCTTGAGGTCTTCGGCCAGTGAGCTCTGGATATTCCACAACCGGCGGTATAGGCCCTCCACGCCAAGCAACTGCTCGTGCGTGCCGTCCTGGACGATCCGCCCGTGTTCGAGCACGAGTATCCGGTCGGCCTGCATGAGCGTGCTGAGTCGATGGGCGATCAGCAGCGTCGTCCGCTTGCCTCGCCTGGCCCGCAAGGCGTCGAGGATCATCGACTCGGTCCGCGTGTCGACGGCGCTGAGGGCGTCGTCGAGGATCAGCACGGGCGGGTCGTTCAGCACGGCACGAGCAAGGGCCACACGCTGCCGCTGGCCCCCGGACAGTGTCACGCCCCGCTCGCCGACGAGCGTGTCGTAGCCCTTGTCGAACCCGCAGATCGTCTCGTCCACGCAGGCCATCCTGGCCGCGTCGGCCACGCTATGGTCATCCGCGCGATGCCCCCCGAGCCGGATGTTGTCGCGGACGCTCCTGGAATACAGAAACGGCTCCTGCAACACCGCGCCGAACTGAGCGCGGGCGTGCTTGCGGTCCAGGGCGCGCAGCTCCAGGCCATCGAGATGAATGGAACCCTCCTGGTAGTCGTACAGCCGAAGCAGCAGGTTCACCAGCGTGCTCTTGCCAGACCCGCTCGGACCCAGCAGCGCCAACGTCTCGCCCTGGCGGATGCTGAAGGATATGTCCCGAAGGACGGGCTTCTTGTCGTGCAGGAAAGTGAGGTGCTTGACCGCAAGGTTGCCGGTCAGCCGGGGGGCCTCCGCCGGGTCGGCCTCGCAACGGCCCTCCCGTTGCTGGCGAAGAATCTCGAAGATGCGGTCCATCGACACCGTCGCCTTGCCGAAGTCCGCCATGAGCCTGCCAAGCTGCCGGATGGGCCACATGAACAGGTGGACGAAGGTGAGGAACGCGAAGAATTCGCCGGTCGTCAGGCCGCCGGGCGTGCCCCAGCCGGTGGCCAGCAGGTACGCGCCGGTGATCGTGACGATTGCGATCTGCATCATGCACATCCAGTCGGAGCTGGCCCAGAACACCGCGAAGACCCTGACGACGCCAGTCCATCGGCGGCGGTATTCGGCGTTTTTCTCGGCGAACCTGCGGCTCTCGTAGTCGCCGCGGGCGAATGCCCGCACCACGCGGATGCCGGTGAGGTTCTCCTCGAGCACGGTGGTCATGGCGCCCTCGGCCTCGTCGGACAGCCTGAACTTGTGGCGGACCAGCAGGAAGAACACCACGGAGAATATCACGATCACCGGCATCAGCACCACCGACGCGATGGTCATCGTCGGGTTGACCCAGAGCATAACGGGAATGCCGACGGCCAACTGGATAACCCCGCGCCCGGCGTCGACGGCGCTGACAGACAGGAACATCCGGACGGTCTCGACGTCTGAACTGCACCGCTGGACAAGGTCGCCGGTGTCGGCCTTGTCGTGGTAGCTCGCGGGCAAGTGCTGGAGGTGATCGTAGAGCCGCTCGCGGACGGATTTCGCGATAGCCTCGGCCGTCAGGGCGGACCAGCGGCCCTTGAGGAACATAAACAGGCCGCTGAGGCACGTCGTGAGCGTCATGACCGCGCCGGCGATCCAAAGGTTGCGGGCCAGGACGCTGGTGCCGCCGATTGCGTTGACCGCGCGCAGCACGATCGACGGCGCCGCGATCGGCTTGTTATCGATCACGTGGTCGATAACCCACATGCGGATCAGCGGCGGGACGTACATGAACGCCGCCGAAATCACCAGGGCGAGCACGGCCAAAACGTACAGCATCCGCTGGCCGCGCATCAGGGCCCAAGTTGTCCTGAGCTTCTCAAGCATAATCCGTGACAGGGGATTCTACTGCCCGGCCGGCCAAATGTCCCCCACTCATCGCACGAGAGCGCCATATTCCGCGACTTTGCGGCCCATCGGGCGCATTTACGGCAAGTCGGAGGCAAACCAGCGTCGCCAGCCCTTCGGCAACCTGCGGAACCGTGATGGCCGGCGTCCGTTCTTTTCCCCCCGCCGAGCGCGTAACCACCAGAAGTTCCTCCGCCGCATTCGCGCGACTCCGTTGGGTCCGGGCACCCTCACGGACAATTATCCTCTGCGACTCTGTGACTCTGCGACTCTGTGGTTAGACTCATCCACGCGCCCTGGGCGGTTGACAAATCACCCGCTGGCGACTCTACTGCCCCCGTTGCCCGACTGCCGCGTTATCGCATTACGCTAGCCGAAGGACTGAACCATCACCGAGATCGAAACCAACCCGAAGGCCGACGCCGCCGAGCCTACGTGCCCGCGCTGCCATCTGCCCGTCGAGGCCGATGTGGAGTTCTGCCAGCACTGCGGCGCGAAGCTCGGCGCGCACAAACGCGTGCCATGGTGGCACGTACACCGGCGAGTCTACGACTGGACACTGGGCTGGGCCTATCGCCCCTCGGCCGCGATCGCCCTGTTCTGCCTGAGCTTCGCCGAAAGCAGCTTCTTCCCCGTCCCGCCGGACGTGCTTCTGATGCCGCTGGTGCTGGGCAACCGCAAACGCTGGCTCCGCTACGCGACGATCTGCTCGGTCGCCAGCGTCACCGGAGCGATCTTCGGCTTCTGCATCGGCTGGCTGCTGTGGGAGGGCGGCGTCGACAGGCTCTTCTACGACTACGTGCCCGGCTTCACCCCGGCCGTGTTCGACCGCGTCAGCGGACTGTACGACGAATGGAACTTCTGGATCGTTTTCACCGCCGGCTTCACGCCGATCCCGTTCAAGGTCATTACAATAACCGCCGGGGTTTTCGGAACGGGAGAACAAGTGCCCAATCCGGGCGTGTTCTTCACCGTCTTTATCGTCGCGGCCGTCATCAGCCGCTCGGCAAGGTTCTTCCTCGTCGCCGGCCTGATGCGAATCTTCGGCCCGAAGATCACCCCGTTCATCGAGAAATACTTCAACTGGCTGGCGCTGCTGTTCACCATCCTGCTGATCGGCGGATTCGTGGTGATAAGGTATCTCGCGTGACGCAGACGGCGGGGAGGGCGATGCTCGCCGGGGATTGTATGGCATGGCCGAGAGACATCCGATAATCGCTTGGGCGTCGCTGCTGGCAATCGGTTTCGCCGCGGGCGAGGTCTCCGCGGGCTTTGCATCCGAAGGCTTGACCTCCGCGACGATGTCGTCGGTTCTTTTGCCGGCGCCGGCACTCGGCGTATTCCACTTCCCGCCGTCGTCGCACATGTTCTTGCCGACACTGTAGAGAAGGTAGCCGTCCTCGCTCGGCCGGTATACCAGCGGCTTGCCGCTGAACCTGTCGGCTGGGATGGTCTTGAGCAGCGACGGGCAGAGCTCCTTCAGTTCCGCAGGCCAGCGGCCTTGCTCGGCGTGGAAGCACGCCAATGCCGCCGCAAGCATTTCGATTTCATGGGTCATCCTCGCCTGGTCTTCCAGAGCGCAGGCGCTGCCTAAAGTGGGCATCATGATGCCCATCAGCATGTTCATGATCGCGCCGGAAAACTCGCTTCTGAACGGCCTGCCTCCGTAGGCCAGTAGGAGGCAACGCGCGCCTGTAGGCCGGCTTGCTCTAAGCTCGGCCTCTATCGCCGATATCGCGTCATCGCGGGCCTTCTTCCCCCGCCCACGTGATTCGCGCAATGCGACGGCCAGCCTGTCGTAGTGCGTGTTCGTGTCGCGCAGCATACGGTTCCAATCGAGCCCCGCCACTGTGGTTAATGCGCGCCTTGGGAACACCTCGGAATTTGCCTTGAGCCCCCCCGGCCTGGACAACATTGCTGTGAGGTCAAGGGCGAAGAATCGCTCCTCTCTGTAGAGGGTTTCCACCGTTCGGCCCACGGGCCTGAGGGCTGAGAGCCCGCCAAGAAGTTGCCTTGCCCTGCCGGCGGGAAGCTGCCCGCGAGTCACAAGCAAAATGCCTGTCCGCGCGGCCTTTTCTTCGAGGCCCGCCGCGATCAACTGCTCGACGACCGTGGGAGCCTGGTCGATCAGCCGGGCCAGGCGATGTGCGGCCAGCAGGTCGTCCCAGGCGCCTTCGGGATCGTTGCGGAGCATCCTGAGAATCGCCCGCGCCGTCAGCACTTTACCCGAACGGGCCAAGAACTGCCTGCATGGGACCATTGCTTCCGTCATGTTTGGCGGCGTGGACGTCGAGACGACGGGGATGTAGAGCTTCTCCTTCCTCGTCGCATCTCGAATGAGTTCGATCGCCGCGGCGTTGCGGGCCAGCCATGGCTCGAGGTCCGGGTGGACTTGACCCGCGGCGAGCATATCGCAGACCTCGCTGAGGGATGGTCCCGTGTCCTGCTCGTCGGGTTCGTCTTCTTCGTCCTGCTCTTCGGCCGCGTCCTTGTTGTCCGGCCGGGCTGGGGTGGTTGCGGGCGGCATTTCGGGGCGATTGCGGTCATACCAGGAGACGAGCCGTTTGTCGCGGTCTTCAAAGAAGTCGGCCGGGAGAGCCAGGCGGCGCAGCGTCTCGACCCGCACGACATCTGGCAGCGCGTCGGGGCCAGACACCCGCAGCAGCAGCGGAGCGGCGTTGTTTTCCGGCGTGACGCCTTCGGCGTAGTTGGCGTCGAGGTACGCCACATAGTTGACCGTCCCG
>JAUWQU010000645.1 GCA_030610965.1 Phycisphaerae bacterium | reverse complement strand
CCATCGTAGATCGGGACGCTCAATTCATAGGCGGGCTCGCCCTGGTGGCTGATGTGCGCGGCCGAATAGACTGAGTTCCGGGTTTTCCGAGCCTTCACGCAGCCTTCAAGAGAACGTGGGCAAGCCAGGGGCGATCCGATGACCTTGGCTTCCGGGGACGTCGGCACGGCCCATAGCGCCGTGCCCCCGGCATCCACGTACACGATGCTAACGAGTTCGGGATGTTCCTTCATGTAGTAGGCCAGACGCCGCGAGAACAGCTCCTCCGTGACGGTGCCGCGAGCCATGTCCTCGGCCAGCGTTGTCAGATAGTCGCTGCTGGCACGGAGCCGTTGCCGAATGCTCTCCTGGGCCGTGCGGATGTTGCCATGAAGGTCTGCCCGGTTGACCTCAACCGCTCGGCTCTGGATCAGCCACATCAGCCCCCCCAAGACAGCCATGAACAGGACGGCAAGAACCGCCGGTCCGAACCAGGCACTACCAATAAGGTGGCGCGGGATCGACAGGAGATTGGATGCTTCGATGGGATCGTTCGTCATGGGTCCAATCCTGTCAGGACATCACATATAGAAGCTCGAAACATTCGTGCAGTTCTACGGCCGCCGGCCCGGCACGGTCAGCGGGACGCAGGGGTTCAGCAACTCGTTTAGAAAGTCCTCTTGACACGTATGGTACCATTCGGGATTTCCCGGATGGCCGCTGGCTGGCGACCCTCGCAAGCCTTCTTGTTCAGGATATGCCATCTCGCAGGTCTGCCAAGATAAATTTCAGACCCGAGCTTCGGTTGTTTCCTGTCGCCATGGCGTGACTCCGCATTCAATGGGCGTTTACACGCATGTCCTTCGAGGCGACAAGACCAAGGCCCTGGAATCTCTCCCGTCGATTACGGATGAGGAGCCTGTTGGATCCGGTAGGGCGGCGCTCTTGGCGAACGGGACGGATGGTCCGGTGGCGCCAGTACGCGCCCAGTACGCGCGCGAGGCCGACTTTAAGGGGCATGGAAGGGCAGACGGCGGCAACGTCTGGCAAGGTGGCTCTTCGGGAACGGGGGTCCGTGGGAGTGGCGGTAAGCCCTTGCCGGTGGCAGAAATAGGAAGGGCCTGTCATTGGCTGACAGGCCCTTTTCGCTGAACGAGGCCGACGGGATTCGAACCCGCAACCTCCGGATCGACAGTCCGGTGCTCTAACCAGTTGAGCTACGGCCCCATACCTGGGAGCATTGCAATATATATTCTAGCGGCGGCTTGTCAATATCGGATTGCGTTCCGGCGGCGAAAAAACGTTTCAAGTCGCCTCAGGGACTTCGCGGAAACCCCGGATGCGGGGCTGAGATAATGTCAACTCGCACCTGGCAGGATCTGCTTGGACTCCGCCGGCCGGTGGGCGGGCGACTTGGCCGGGGCTCCGGGCGGTCAGTAAAGCCAGGTTTCTTTGTCCTGTTCGTCCTCGGGCGCCGCAGTTGGCGCCGGGGCGGCCGCGTGGGCGTGTGACTTGGCTCGGCTTGCGGATCGGCCGGCGGGGGCTTGGGTGGAATCCGTGCTGTAAGGCGTTAGTTTCGCTGGTGTTGAGGCCTTGGCCCTTGGCTTGGCGGCCTTTCGGGGCGTTGCGGCGATCTTGAAGGGCGCTTCCATCTCCCGCTCGTCAGGCTCCTGGTCGTCGGCGTCCTGGTCGTCCATGTCGTAATGGACGCTCAGCAGTTGCTCGCGTTCGTCGGGCCCGACGGCGAGGTCCACGTCCTGTACCACAAGTTCTTGTCCGTACGAGGCTTCGGCGAAGAGTTCACCGTCCTGCCCGCCCTCGACGGCGTCTTCTTCCACTGCCTCTTCTTCGAGGTCGTAGTCGTCGATCGGATCGGCCTGGCCCACGTCGTCAACGCAGATTTCCTCGGCATGCTCGGTATCGGTTCGCCATTGCGAGCGCGCGGCGACTTTCGGCAGGTCGCGGAAGTATTTGTCATAGCGATCGGCGCTGCCGGTCAATCGCGGTTTGGCGAGCACCTGAAGGTGGGTAAGGTATTCGAGGAGTTGGTCGTCGGCGAACCGTGCGAGGAAGCGCGGCTCGGCCGAGATGTTGATGGAAAGGATATCGTCGATCATCTCACGTTTGGTCATGGCGACTGTCCTCGGACGGCATCTCTGGGTAATGCTTACTGCGGGCGTTCACGTGAGTGTTATCGGCGGCGGCTCGGCCAAAACTTTAGGGCGAGGCAAAAGCCCTTCAGCGACACGGGTCACGGCGGTCCCGCGCGGCCGATAATGGCTGTCCGCGGCCCGCCGCGCGGGGCGGTTGCAATGGCGAGCGGGTGGCCTATCCGGTATACTGGTTGGCTGCCCATACGGAGTTGCAGATGGAACTTTGGATTGCGGACCTGGAATTCGAGCGACAGGGGCATTACCAAAGAGGCGAAGAGGTGCAGAAACAATAGAAACAAGTTTCATTCGTCTTTTCTGCGGCCTTTGCGCCCTCTGCGAGAGAAGAGTCTTTCCAGCACGGCGATGGTGAAGGCGATTCGGAAGGATAACGCATGCCGGAGCTTTCCGTGCCCTGGGGGCACGAGCAACTTGAATTGTCGCTGCCTGACAACTGGGAGGTCTCGCAGGTGGCCTTGCGCAGCGTGCAGCCGGCGCCGCAGGACTGGTCCGATCACTTGGCCCGCGCGATGACCCGGCCGGCGGCGGGGCTGCCGCTCGGGCGCCTGCTGGCGGCCAGGTCGCACGGGCAAGTGGTTATTGTCGTCGAGGACGCTGCCCGCCACAGCCCGACGCCGCGGATACTCGACACCATCATACGCGAAATCCGCCACGCCCGCATACCCGACGAGCGTGTGGAGGTGGTGTTCGCGTGCGGCATGCACCCGCCCATGTCGGCTCAGCAGGCCAGCGAGAAGCTCGGGCCCGCTATGGATGGCATTCGCCGCCGGTCCAACCCGTTCAGCGACGCCGGGGCATACGTTCACCTCGGCAAGGTCGGCAAGGTGCCTGTGCGGATCGACCGAGGCGTGGCCGGCGCGGATATCCGGATCCTGGTCTCGTCGGTCAGCCCGCACCTCCAGGCCGGCTTCGGCGGGGGCTACAAGCTGTTCTTCCCCGGCTGCGCGCCGCTGGCGACAATTCAGGCCCTGCACCGGGTTGGCGTCGGCCGGCGGATGAGGCAACTCGTTGGCTTGTCGCCTTCGCAGAATCCGATGCGCCAGGGCCTCGGCGCGGCCGGGCAAATGCTGGACG
>JAUWQU010000022.1 GCA_030610965.1 Phycisphaerae bacterium | reverse complement strand
CCGTTGCGAATGTCAGGGTCAAGGGGATGGTCAACAACATCAACGTGGACACCAAGGCCATTCCCGCGATCGCGGCGGGATCCTCGGAGACGGTCTCGCTGTTTGTTCCTTTCCAGAATCCCGGACCTGTCCGTATCACCGCCAGGCTTGAACCAGACGCGCTGCCGGTAGACAACTCACGCGGGGCCGTAGCTATCATCCGGGACCGGGTATCGGTGTTATGTGTTGTGGGATCGTCGGGCAGCGCCGAGAAGTCTGGCGGACTCATCGCGGCCGCTCTACGCGCACGCGGCAACGGTGCGGGCGAAGAGGATTTTACCGTGCAGTCGGTGCCATGGCTCGCCCTCCCTGCACAAGACCTGAACAGCTTTGATGTTGTGATTCTTGCAGATGTCCCCGACATCACGTCCGACCAGGCGCGCCGTTTCGAGGAACATGTCCGCGGGGGCAATGGCCTGATCTGGTTCGCCGGCGATGACACGAAAGCCGCGGTGTGGAACCAGCGGTCGGCGCTTGAGGGAACCCCGCTGCTCCCTGCCTTGATCGAGCAAACCGTCAAGACCAGCGATGCGATGGGTGTGGGGGGAGCGTTGGACCCGACGATGCCCGATCATCCCGTGTGCCGGCCTCTGCTGTCCCTGCCGGAGGATCTGCTCAGTGAAGCACGTTTCCTGAAACTGTTGCAGGTAAAGCCCTCCGCCACCAGCTTCGCGGTGTTGTCACTTGCCGGCAGCGCTTCTCCGGTACTGCTTGAGCATTCCATCGGGCGCGGACACGTCTTCATGTTTACCACCTCCGCGGGGCCTGCATGGAACAACATGGCGGTTACGCCCGTGTTCCCCATGATTCTCCAACAGATGGTGACCTATCTGACCGCCCGTGAGTTCGAGAAGCCGCGGATGATTGGCGATTCCCTGTCGTTGTCTTATGTGGATCAGCCGGATGCCAGCGATGCCGTGTTCGATACCCCATCGGGCCAGACAATCACCGTACCCGTCCGCGAACATCGCAACCAGTACGTGGCCCTGCTCGAGCACGCCCGTGAAGCCGGTTTCTACATGGCCCGGGTGAGTGTACAGGCGCCCGGCATGCCGATTGCCGTCAACGTCGATACCACCGAGTCGAATGTAAAATGCCTGTCTGCGCCCGAGACGGTGAGCAGCTTTGAGGGAACCGGCATCATGGTAGCGCATTCCGACACGGATCTGCTCAGCGTCATCGAACAGACGCGCACGGGACGGTCGTTCTGGCCCTTCTTCATGGTTGCAGGCCTGATGCTCCTTCTCATCGAGGGCCTGGTTGCGGATCGCCTGCTCAAAGGCGGCTCTCCCGCAAGCGAACCTGCATCGACGTCGGCGCATACGGAGGACGTTTAGATGATCAGCCGGTTTTCGAATATCGTTCAGGTCGAGCAGCTCATGTGGGGGCGTCCGATACCGGTCGCCGTCATGGTGGCGGCATTTGTCGCCGTCGTGGCCCTGACCGTATACCGCTACCGCCGTCGGCGGGGGCTGCCGACGTGGGTTCGCATCGTGCTGGCCGTTTCCAGGGCTGTCGTTCTGTGTCTGATCATCGCAGCCCTGTGTGAGCCGACAGTGGCCGTCAGGCGGACCAGCACCGCTAAACCCCGTTTGCTGGTACTGGTCGACGCATCCGAGAGCATGTCCGTAACGGACCAGCGCATACGGGCCGAGGATCTTGTCGAGGCGGCCGTCGCGCTTGACATGCTACCGTTTTCGGAGACCGCCGATGTAAACAGGGCCTTTATGGCGCTCGATGCGAAGCAGCGTCAGGCCATTGCCGCCGCCTCGCGGCTTGACCTGGCCAAGAGCCTGGTGTCCCGGTCGGCCCGGGCGATGTTCGAGTCGATCGGCGACGATCTTGACGTCAGCTATTATGCGTTCGGCAAGACGCTTCACATGCTCGGCGACGGCGAGAGTGGCGGCACCGACTCCCTGGCGACCTTGGAGGCCGTGGCGCCGGGGACCTTCATCGCCGAGTCACTTGAGGCGGTGGCCAACGCCGACCGCGGTGCGCCGCTGGCGGGGATCGTGCTGCTGTCCGATGGACTTGACACCTCTTCGCGGGGGATCGAAGCCGCGATCCATGACCTGGGCAGACGCGGCATTCCTGTCTATCCCGTGCCGATGGGGATTGCCGATCCCGACGACATCTCTATCCGCAATATCATCATGCAGGAAGTCGCTTTTTCCGGCGACAAGGTTCCGGTCCGGGTCCAGATCCGATCCAAGGGCTATGAGAAACGGACGGCCGACCTGACGGTGCTCCTCAATGGCAGAGGCGTGGCTCGGCGAAGCATCTCCCTCGAGGGCGGCCTGCAGTTCGAGGACATCTTTTTCAATGTCGACGTGCATGAAAAGGGCGTGGCGCAAGTCGAGATTGCCATAGCGCCCTTTGCCGACGAGGCGACGGCGGAGAACAACCGGGTCGAACGCAGCGTCCGGGTCGTGAACGAGAAGATCAACGTGCTCTGCATGGAAGGCAGTGCGCGATGGGAGTACCGTTACCTTCGCGCGATGTTGAAACGCGATCCACGCATCAACGCCACGTTCATTGCGACCCGCGGGCGGCCCGAGATGGCCCGGAATTCATCCGAATACATCGCCCGCTTCCCCGAGACGCGTGAAGAGGCTTTCAAGTATGACCTGGTTATCCTGGGCGATGTGGATGCCGCCTTCTTCTCTGCGGAGGCATTCGGTCGGCTGGAGGAGCTTGTCAAGGAACGCGGCGGGTCGCTGCTGATGTTGTGCGGCTCGCGGTACGCGCCGGCCAGCTACGCCGGTACACCCGTGGAGCGCATGCTTCCTGTCCGGTTCGATCCCGGTGAATCATGGCGGGATGTGGATGACAGCGTGTATCCCGTGCTGACGGCCGAGGGCAGGAGCAGCCTGGTCATGACACTGGAGACGGACGCGGAGATGAACGAGAGTGTATGGAGCCGCGTGGCGCCTCTCGACCGGGTTCCACCGCTTGGTGCTCCGAGGCCTGGCGCCACGGTGCTTGCCGAACTGTCCGACTCTCGCGGCCGAGACCGTTACCCGCTCGTGGCCTGGCAGCGATACGGAACCGGCAAATGCATGCTCATGGGGACAGACCGGCTGTGGCTGCTTCGCTTCAAGACGGGCGACAAGTACCACTGGCGAGTCTGGTCGCAGTGCATCCAGTTCCTGACGTTGTCGCGGCTCATGGGGGAGCATAAGAGAATCCGCCTGGAAACAGACCGGGCCACATACCCGATCGGCGAGAAGGCGCTGCTCTACGCCCATGTGGTCGACGATCATTTTGAACCGATAACCCAGTCCGGTTTTGATGTCACCGTCAGTGCCATGGACTCCCCGGGCGGGGTGCCCCAACGCGTCACCCTCCGGCCCGATGTGGAGAATCCCGGGCTGTACGAAGGTTACTTCTCGCCGCCAGGCCCGGGCCGCTACCGGATGGAAGCGAACGCTGCCGACCGTGCGCTCTCCAATACGACCGAGTTCCAGGTGGCTGACATCAAGCCGGAAATGGCCAACACGGACATGCAGATCGAACGCCTGCGGAGGATCGCGGATCTTTCGGGCGGACAGTGCCTCAGCATCCTGCAACTTCAAGAGTTGTCGTCTTTGCTCAACCGCGAACCACACACGACCACCGTCCGTACGGAACTGCCCTTGTGGGACAACGGGTTGGTCGCCTTCCTGCTTGTTTTCTTGATGGGTTTTGAATGGATTGTGCGAAGGAGGTACGACCTGCCGTGATGGAGAATGGCCAACAAAAGAACCTCTCTTCGTACGTCAGGGCCGTGTGGCGTCGCGGGCAGACGCTACACGTTACCGCGGGCATGCTGGCGCTGTGTCGGTGGGGAATACCGCTGTTTCTTGCCGGAATGGCGATTGACTGGCTGACGGACCTGCCCGCACCGGGGCGTGTCGTGATCCTCATAACGTTGCTGGCCGTTTCGGTATACAAGGCCTGGCGCTGTGGGTGGCGGCATGCTCGCGCCTTCAACGCCACGCACACCGCGCTGCGGATTGAGGAGCATCTTGGCGGCTTCGAGAGCCTGCTGGTTACCGCTGTCCAGTTCCGGGAATCCGAGCTGTGCCCCGGCACATCCGAATCGCTGCGCGATTTGGCCTGCCGCCGAGCCGAGGAAGCCGTTGTGCCATTACGGCCGGAGGAGGCCGTTGGTTACCATGGGCTTCGCCTCCCGGCGGCGGCCGCGGTCGTCCTGGCGACGGTTATCGGTGTCTTCGCCGTAGTGAACGGTCCCTTCCTGGCCGCCGGCGCGGCCCGCATCTTTGCGCCCTGGTTGGCGATCCGTTATCCCACGCGCACCCAACTCGACCTGGCCAGTGGCGATATGATTGTGAAGGAAGGTGGCAGTGTCCGGCTCGAGGCACGTGTCTCAGGTGTCATTCCAAGCGAGGCGAAACTCGCCCTGCGGACCGGCACGGGCAAGTCGCGGGTGCATGCACTGGCCATAACCGATGGCGGTTGTGAGTACACCATCGAATCCGTCTTCCGCGGATTCGAGTATCGCATCATTGCCGGCGACGCCCGGAGCGACTGGCGTTCCGTAGAGGTGATCGCTTCTCCCCGCATCGAGCGTGCCGAGGTGAGCCTGGAGTTCCCGCCGTATACCGACCGTCCCACCAAAACCGTCGAAGCGCTGACGCTCACCGTTCCCGAAGGCACGGGCATCCAGTGGCGACTCACCCTTGACCGTGCGGTCAGCAAGGCGGATGTCAATCTTGCCGGAGGGAAATCGCTGCCGCTCGACGTCAGCCCGGACGGACGCACGGTGACGATGCGGCGGGTCGCCACGGAATCGCGGGCATACAGTTTCTCGTGGGTGGAACGAGAGCATGGCTTCTCCTTCACGAGTCCCCGTCACCACCTGCAGGTGACGCCGGACCAGCGGCCACACGTTGAACTGACCTCGCCGCGCGGCAACCTCTATGCGACCCTGGGACGCAAGCTCGACCTGGCCTTCCGCGGCAGAGACGACCACGGCATCGGCGAGTCGGTGGTCGCCTATCGCGTCAACAAGACCGAGGAGGAGAAGGTCCGCTTTCCCGTACCGGCCCTCCGCGAAGGCGGCGAGCAACGGATCGACTGGGATTACCGGTCTGTGCTGCCCGACCTCGCTGTCGGCGACACCGTCTCGTTCGCCGTTGAGCTGACCGACCGGTATCCCGGGCCCGGTGGGTCACATCGCGCACGCTCCGAGGCGCGACGCGTGACATTCCTGTCGAGAGAGGACTACCTTGAGCACATCGCCAAGCAGAAGCGCCGTTTGCTTCTGCGGCTTCGAGCCATCTACCGGGAGGAGCGCGGGGTGCATGATATCGTCAGGCGCCTCGATCCGTCCGATGCGGTATTCATCCAAACCTGCCAGCTCGAGGCGGTTCGCCAGGACCTGATGCGGGAACGCCTGGGGGTACTGACGCGGCGGATGCGTGAGTTGATCGAAGACCTGGCCGCGAACAACATCCCAGACGAAACGCACACCGCGATGCTGGTTCGGCTGTGCGCAGATATGCAGACCATCGCAGACGAGCATGTCGGCGGCGCGGCGTCCAGCTTCAGGGCGCTTGCCGCGGCCTACGGGAACGGCCCGTCCGCTTGCGCTGCTGATCCGGCGCCCGTGGTGCATAAGGTCAACACGGCCGCGCGCGAACTCGGATGCCTGGTGCTGCAACTTGGCTACAGAGACGCCGCGGAAGTGATGGCGCGCGAACTGCACGCGACCGCACAGACCCAAGCGTCCTTGCGGCTGCAAACCATCATGCCGCAGGAGGGGGCCAGCGATGGGGCCGAGGCCCTGTCGAAGGCCCAGGGCCGGCTCGCGCAATGGCTGGCCCGCCTGGCTGCCGCGACGCCCCGGGAGCAAGAGAGCACCATCAAGGACGCGTTGGTGGCGTTCAACCTGTCGCGCCTTGTAAAGCAATTGGTCAGCACTGGCACCGACGCCAAGATGCGCGAAGCCGTCTCCCTAATCGCCAACGGCGAGGCCGCCGACGCGGCACGCCTGCAAGCGGAGGTGATCCAGGCGTTGCTCAATGCGGAATTTCGGCTGCGGGTCGGATCGGAATACGAGGCGCTGCGCAACGCCCGCGACCTGTTCATTGCGGAGGCGAACGGCCAGAAGGCGCTTCGTGTCGAGATCGCCACTCTGACTGCCGAAGAATTCAACGATCGCCGATCCGAGTTCGGTAGGGCCCAGACCGTGCTCCAGCGGAATCTCCAGTTGCTGCTGATGCCGCCGGTTCCCGCGCCTCGTCCACGTCTGTTCGATATCGTCCCACCCTCGCCGCCGCCGGTCGATGACTTGTTGGCCGCCGCCGAAGTCGCCATGAAGAAAGCCGCCGCCCATATCGAAGTGGGTGATCGGGACGCGGCGGCAGTCCAGCAGGCGCAGGCGGAGGAATCCTTCGAAGCCCTGGCGGAGATCGTGCGCGAACGCATCGAGGCCCTGGCGCAGGGGGCACGATTGAACGGCCTTGTCGTGAACGGCGGGAAACAGGCGATCAAGATCGGAGAGTTTGAAGAGCGACTGCTCGGTCTGCTCGAGAAGACCGAAGACGCCGTCGCCGATCGTGCCGGTTCCGCTCACCTGGCCAAGCTGGGACAGGCGCTGGCCGATGACGCTGAGAAGTTCCGAATGAGCATCGTTCAGTGGAACGAAGCCCGGGCAACACCGGGCCAAGACGATCCGCCGCTTCTGGACTGCCTCGGCCGGGTTGTTGACGCCATGACCAAGGCTGTCGCCTTGCTCAAGGATAAGCCCGGCCAAGCGATTTCTGGCCAGGAGGCGGCTCTCGATGCACTGGAAGAGGCCGGCCGCCTGATCGCGGAACAGACAGCGACCCATTCTGCGTTTGCCGGGGTGTTCGGGCTTGCGCAGGCCGTCCTGACCCCAAGCCCGCAACTGGCGGATATCGAGGCCGAGCAGCGCGACATGATGGCGGCGACCCGAAAGGCCAAGCCGGCTGACCTGGCCGGGCTGGTCATTCCTCAGAAGAACCTGGTCCATGCGGTGGATGCCGTGCTGGATTCCCTGGATGTGCTGGCCCACAAGATCGAGTCCGGAACGGTGATGCTCTTTGCCAAAACCGACATGGACTCTGCCGGGGTCGCCCTGGAGGCCAATGATCTCGACGAAGCGATAGATGCGCAATCCTATGTCGCCGATACGCTGCGTGACCTTCGGGCGCAGATTGACGCCGTCACACCACAGTATCGTTATGTTTTCGAGGTGACCGAGTTTCTCCACGAAGTCGTGCCTGAAAGCGCCGCGATACGAACGGGGCTGCGGCAACTGCGCGAGAAGTTGGCGGCGAAGCCGGATGCCGACGCTCTACGAAAACTGGTTGGGCAGCAGCGTGCTCTGAAGGCGAAAGCCCAGAGATTTGGCAGTGAGTTGCGGAAGCTGACAGGACAGCAACGATTCGCCGGGACCGCGGGCCAGATGGCCGAAGCGATCGGCCGGCTGAAAGCCGGCGATAATGCTGCAGTCCAACCCCAGATGCAACAGGCGGCCGAGGCACTCATTGCCGACACGGCCGACCTTCAGACACTGATGGATAACCTGGCTTACCTCATTGCCCCTCCACCTGCCTTTGTCACCGCGGAGCCCACGCCCGAAATCAAGCTGGTTCTGGATGTGCTGACTCTGGCGGCGTATCAGAAGGATCTGTACAGGAAGACGCAAACCGCCACGGCCGAGCAAACGGCGGGTTTCGCGAAGGCACAGCGCCAACTTGAAAAGCGGTGTGCAGCATTCATACCGGCGTCCGGGTCGCATCCGAACCTTGTTGCGGCGAAGCGGCACCTATCAGAGGCTGCCCGGAAGCTCGATGCCTCCTCTCGCGCCGAGGCGGTCTCCAGTCAGCAAGAGGCAGGCGAGGTCCTGCGGTACTTCATTCTCGAGTATGTGCTGAAGTACGTCGAGATCCCGCCTCCGGGTCCGCCGGAGGACCCTGCGCCTACAGATGAGGTGGTACCGGGTGAAGACGATATGATGGACCTGTTCATGCCAGGCGCGGTCAGCGGAAAGGCGCCGAAGGGCGGGCGCCAGGAATGGGAAGTGCTGGGACGCCGCGATCGGGCTGCCCTGAACGAGAATTTTGCGCGGGAACTGCCCCTCGAATACCGGGCAATCCTCAAGGACTACTACGAAAGGTTGGCAAGATGATGATTGCCGATAATTGCAGACCGTGTCGCAAACGCTATGAACGAATCATCGTGCTGTTCACCATCGCGTGCCTTTTGACGACGCCTCTTATGGCCCAGCAGAATCCCGACAATGGGCAGACTGCTGGTGCGAAGACAAAAACGGGTGACGGCGCGCCGGAGTTGACCGCAAAGGCCTCCCAGGCCATTGACAAGGGACTCAAGTACCTGCTTTCAACCCAGAAAAAGGACGGTTCCTGGGACAGCGACGGGAAAGGCGCCAGGGCCGTCGCTATCACGTCTTTGGCGTTGATGGCGTTCATGTCCAAAGCGCAATTCCCCGGTTCCGGTCCTTACGCGAAGCAACTGGATCGCGGCAAGAACTGGCTTCTTAAGCATGCCAAGGAGCGGCCCGACGGATACCTGGGATCCGTGATGTACGAACACGGGCTGGCGACACTTGCTCTGTCCGAGATGTGGGGCATGACCAGAGACAAGAAGGATGATGATGCGATCCAAAAGGCGCTCGAGGCAGCCGTAGAGGTAATTATCCGTTCGCAGAATCCAGGAGGCGGATGGCGCTACCAGCCGCAGGCGGACGGCGGCGAGGATACCTCGTGTACCCAGACGGTCTTCCACGCGCTGGCTTCGGCCCGCCAGGCGGGCATCATGGTTCCCAATGAGACGATTACGAGAGTTGTCAAGTATCTTAAGGGCGCGCAGAATGCCGAGACCGGCGGTTTCACCTACAATCCCAATGGAAAGACGGGGGTATCGGCTGCATGCACCGCGGGCGGCGCCTATTCCGCGCAGCTTGCGGGGCAGCGGGACTCCGAGATGGTCGCCGCGGCGATTCGCTATCTCGAGAAGCAGTCGCAAAGCATCATCAACAATACCGGCCACTACTATTACGCCCACTACTATGCCATACAGGCGATGGTGCAGGCGGGTGATGCTCACTACGCCAAGTGGTATCCCCTTATCCGAGATGCGCTGATTAGCAAACAGAAAAGCAATGGCGCCTGGGATCAGGGCAAGGCTGGGGGCACATCTTATTCGACTCCCATGGCGATCATCATTCTGGCAACTCCGCATCGATACATACCGATCTATCAGAGATGATGACAACGATGACACGACAACTCAGCAATCGCGTTTTCCTGGCCGCGTGCCTGGCCGTTCTGCTGGCGTCCGTTCATGTGTCCTCGGCCCAACCCCAGAAAACCTCTGAGCCGGGCGCCGCCCCCATATCCGAAAGCGAGATTGTCTCCCTACAAGAAGAGTTGACCCAACAGAGAAAGGCTGCCTCGTCTGTCAACAAACGCAGAGCCTGCAAGAGCACTGTCCGCAGCGGAGAAGCACTTATCGAGGCCTCTCCTAATGCACCCAACCGATACCGTGTTCTGGGGATCGTCCTTCAGAGCCAGAAGCGATTGCTTGCTCTGGAGAATTCCGACCGGAATCGTAATGCGCTTTTCGATACGTGCGGCAAACTGGCCCAAGCGCCCGACGAGTATGCCGATCTTCGCCTGGAGGCGGATCTGCTGCTTTCGGAAAAAGCCCTGGCGCTCAAAAATGCGAACGTGAAAGAGCGGGCCCGCGCACTCGAAGAGTTGCTCAAACGTTACCGCGGCACGTCGGGCGAAGCAAAAAGCCTCATGATGGCCTCGCTGATCGCTCCAAAACTGGATGCCTTTGACCTGGAGAAACGAATCTACCACGCCATGGACGAACGTTTTGCGGGTGACCTCGACGTTATTGCGTGGCGTCGAAGTCATCGCGATTTCGGTCACTTTCGGGTGCTGTTCACTGGCACATTCACGCGTGCCGACGGAACCTCCCTTTCCTTCCCGATTGACGGGATGGGCCACACCTGCCTGATGTATTTCTGGTCGAAAGATACGCGGGACATCGAACAACGCCTGGCTGAGGTCAAGGCCCTGCAAACCCGTTTTCCGGGGCAGTTCGAAGTGTTCAGCTTCAACCTGGACGAGTTGCCCGACGCCGGAGAGAAAACACTGCGCACCCTGGGCCTGGACTGGACAGCCCTTCATTTGCCCGGGGGAAGAAAAAGCCAGACCTATCGCGTCTACGTGGGGCGGGGTTCGAGGGGCGTGCGGGTGAATGCTCACGGGCATGCTCTCTTGCCGTCGAATGTCATCAGGACGCTCGTCGAAGAGATGCCCATGGAACAGAACCTGGATGACGTGCGCTATCTCTCGCAGTTGCAGTCGCTTCTTGTTGGCGATTTCCTGGTGACCGACACAGACTCGGGAAATAAACCGGGCCGCACTGCGGAGTCGGTTCCCGCAGAAACGCTCGACGCGATCCAGGCCTGCTTCATCGTTCCGCCACTCCGTTACCGACTGACGCGCGCGGAGGCGCTGGCGAATTATGAGAAGGCGGAAAAGCTCTGCCGTGATGCCATCACGCAATACTCCAAAGCTCCCGGTCTTTGGCTCGTGCGCAACCGCAGGATCATTGCTTTGCTGGGCATGTGGAACTTGGCCTGCGAGCCGAAACATCTTGAAGACGCCGTGCGAGAGTCACGTATCGCGCTGGCCGCGACTCTGCCTCGGGGAGGCGACGTCGTACCGCGGTTCTGTCTCGCCAAAGAAGCGTTTCGCCAAGGCGACTCCGATCCGCGCCTGGTGCTGTCCGCTTTGATTCAAGCGACCGGAGCAAGCGATGCTCCGGCCTCGGCGTACGCAGCGGCTGCTATCCTGGCGATGGACGTCAACGCTAGTGATCTGCACAACCGCTACCGCGAGGTGCTGCTGGAAACACACAACGGCAATCCGACGATGTGGCCTGTTGTTTCGTTTCTCCGTGATCAGAACCACACATTCCGCCTGTTCAAGGCCAACTATTACATGCCCCCGAGTAAGGCGCGCAGAATAGTGCGAGCGGCTTTGCGGCGTAACGCGGCTGCTCTTGATGCGGCCGCGGACAACAGCGGTCCGTTGAAGGCGGAGTTCAATACCCTCACCGGCGGCACACTGAGTCTGCCGCGGGCGACAGATGGCAAATTAACGCTGCTCATGTTCGTCGAGCCGCCTGCCGACCCGGGTGCGGACTTTCCGATCACAATCAATGGGGCCATCATCGAAGATTCCAGAGGCAGAAAAACTGAGGTCCCTGGTGTGATGCAGAATGCATTCCAGTTGGCCGACCAGCATATCCATAAAAAGATCAAGGTTATCGCGGCCTTTCTGTGCGACGATACAGCCCGCGTCAAGACGCTGATGAAAAAGTACAAGTGGCCATGTCAGGCGGTCATGGTTCCCGGCGGCCTGAAGAATCCGCTTGTGCGGCGCCTGGGAATCCTCTGGGCGGATCGCGTGCCGAACATCGTTCTTCTTCGTCCTGACGGGACGATCGCGTGGACGATCTCGGGAATCGTGCATCCGCAACTCAAGAGTGAAGGCGTCGGCGAATTAGGGTATGTGATCGAGCTCGCCATGAAGGCGAACATAGATGTGTATGAAATGGAAGGCTCCCTCAGGGCGTTGAAGCAGGGGGAGTTTCAGGAAGCCGTGCAGCTTTTTTCGGGACCGTTTCCGCCACCTAAGAAGCCCAATCCCGATGGATGGACCGCTCCCCGACTTCACGGCCGGGCTCTGGCATACATGGGGCTGAAAAACTGGGAAGCGGCCCTGGCTGATATCGATAAGGCCATCGAAGCGCACCAAAAAGCATTCAACCACGCAGCAAAGCTGCACCCCTGTGATAGCATGGTGGAGATGCAGCTCACGAGGGCGATAATCCTGGCCAAGCTCGGCCGGGCAGCGGAGGCAAAAGCGGCGCGAGAGTTCGCCACCATTCCGGCCTCACCCTATCCCACGACGCGTTACGGGTTGTTCCACGGTCAATTGAAAGCGTTAAACATGAAGGCAGAGCAGTAGAGTCATGACGAGACGGACGAGAAAACGCAATTTCCGAGTCGCATGCTTCGCTGTTCTTTTGGCATTCGTACATGTGGCCTCGGCCCAATCGCAGGAGATCGCTGAGCCGATCGCCGCCTCGCCTATCCCCGAGAGCAAGATCGCAGCCCTGGCGGCGGAACTGGGCCAAAAAGAGGAGAGGACTTCGTCCATCCGGAGACGGATGGCCTGCAAGAGCATTATCCGCGAGGGCGAGGCGCTTCTCGATGCATACCCGGCTGCACCCAACCGATACCGTGTGCTGGGGATTGTCTTTCAGAGTCAGACGCGATTGGTTGGTCTGGAGAATTCTGCCCGGAATCGCGGCGCGCTTTTTGATACGTGCAAGGAACTGGCTCAAGCCCCCGACGAGCATGCCGATCTGCGTCTGGAGGCGGACCTGCTGCTTTCGGAGAGGGACCTCGCGGCGAAGGATGCCACACTGCAGGAACGTGCGAAGGCGCTTGCAGCTATCGTCGAGCGTTACCGCGGCACGCCGGCTGAAGCGAAAAGCCTGATGATGGCTGCGCTGATCGCCCCGAAGTTGGAGGCCTTCGCCCTGGAGACGGAAATCTTTGGTGCCCTGAGCAAACGTTTCGCGGGCGATCCCGGTGTCATCGAGTTCATCCAGAAGAATCTCGGGGTCCGCCGGCTGGACGTGCTGTTCGTCGGCACGTTCGCGCGAGTCGACGGTACGGCTATTCGCTTCCCGATCGACCGGATGGGGCACCTCTGCATCATGGTGTTCTGGTCTCGGGAAACGCTGGGGTTCGAGTTGTACCTCAAGCAGATCAAGGAGCTGCAAGTCCAGTACCCGGACCGATTCGATGTCTTCAGCTTCAATCTGGACGAATTGCCTGACGGTGGCGAAGCGACACTTCGCGAGATGGACCTGGACTGGACGGTAATGCGGCTGCCCGGGGGGCCGAAGAGCCAGTCCTTCCGCACCTACGCACAGAAGGCTCCGCTTGGCATCCTGGTCAACGCATATGGGCATGCCCTTCTGACGCCGATGGTGGTGCGCAAACGCGAGTTCAAGATCCGGGCCGAGCGAATTTCCGACGAACGTTATCTGGCGCAACTGCAGTCGCTATTCATCGGGGACTTTCTGGTTACCGATCCCGAAGGCTCTCTTGATCCGGCTTTGCCCCCTGAACTCAAGATGATCTCCATGCGTGCAGGCGCGCAGGGCCAAACCCGGCTGAACCGTACAGCCGAATCTGTTCCCGCGGAGACGCTTCGCGCCATCCAGGCCTGCTTTACCGGGGCC